>SEBM01000339.1 GCA_004296145.1 Flavobacterium sp. | reverse complement strand
ATTTGGAAGTTGGTTTTGATTAATTCTTTTTAAGAATAATGGACAAGAAGAAAATCAGACTGCATGAACTTGCAGTCTGATTTTTGATTTTCAAAAGTTTTGGTTTTTGATGTTTTTCAACGAAAATAATCCTAATTTTGAAGTTGCAGTTATTTTAAATTACTATCCGCATCATTTTTAATATATATGACTATTCAAGAAACAATTCAGGCTTTACGAAACGAACTTAATCAGCACAATTACAACTATTACGTACTTGATAATGCCACAATTTCAGATTATGATTTTGATGTTAAATTAAAAGAACTTCAGGATCTCGAAAACAAAAATCCTGAATTTTTTGATGAAAATTCTCCAACGCAAAGAGTAGGAGGAACTGTTACCAAAAATTTTAAAACAATAGCACACCAATACAGAATGTACTCTTTAGATAATTCTTATTCTAAAGATGATCTTGCCGATTGGCAGAACCGTATTCAAAGAGTACTTGGAAACGTAGATTTGCAATATACCTGCGAATTAAAATACGACGGTGCATCAATCAGTATTACTTATGAAAACGGAAAACTGGTTCAGGCCTTAACACGCGGAGATGGTTTTCAGGGAGATGAGGTGACTAATAATATCAAAACAATAAAATCAATTCCGTTACAGTTAAAAGGTAATTATCCGGAAAAATTTGACATCCGTGGAGAAATTATCCTGCCTTATGCCGGATTCGAAAAAATGAATCAGGAATTAATTGAGATCGGAGAAACTCCCTATTCAAACCCAAGAAATACAGCTTCTGGAAGTTTGAAATTGCAAGACAGTGCTGAGGTTGCAAAACGTCCGCTGGAATGTCTTTTGTATTTTGTAACCGGAAATAATTTACCATTTTCTTCTCAATTTGAAGGACTTGAGTCTGCCAGAAAATGGGGTTTTAAAGTGCCAAACGAAGCAAAACAAGTCAATAATCTAGAAGAGGTTTTTGATTTTATTGACTATTGGGATGTGCATCGCCATAATTTACCATACGAAACAGATGGCGTTGTTGTAAAAGTAAATAGCATTCAATATCAGGAAGAATTAGGATATACAGCAAAATCACCTCGTTGGGCAATAGCATATAAATTTAAGTCAGAACAAGTTTCTACAGAATTAAAATCGATTTCTTATCAGGTTGGCCGTACGGGCGCTATTACACCAGTTGCTAATTTAAAACCAGTGCAACTTGCAGGAACTATTGTAAAAAGAGCTTCTTTGCATAATGCAGATCAGATCGAGAAATTGGATATCCGAATAAATGATACCGTTTTTGTTGAAAAAGGAGGCGAAATCATTCCAAAAATTATCGCCGTAGATTTAGAAAAACGTCCAGAAAATTCAGAAAAAACACATTATATAACGCATTGCCCGGAATGCCAGACCGAATTGGTTAGAAATGTTGGAGAAGCCAATCATTACTGTCCAAACTTTTATGGCTGTCCACCACAGATTATTGGTCGTGTCCAACACTATATTTCAAGAAAAGCCATGGATATTGGTGGTCTTGGAGGAGAAACTGTAGCGCTGCTTTTCAAAAATAATCTGGTGCATAATTACGCAGATTTATACGAATTAAAAGTAGAAGACATTTTACATTTAGAAAGAATGGCTCAGAAATCTGCTGAGAATCTGGTACAAGGCGTAGAAAAATCTAAAGAAATCCCTTTTGAAAGTGTTTTGTTTGCACTCGGAATCCGTTTTGTAGGCGAAACAGTTGCCAAAAAGCTAGCCAAACATTATAAAAATATTGATGCATTAAGCCAGGCTTCTTTAATGGAATTAATTTTAGTTGATGAAATCGGAGAACGAATTGCCAAAAGTGTAATTGAGTTTTTTGAAAATGAAGAAAACAGAAAAATTATTGAACGTTTAAAAAGTTACGGAGTACAATTTGAAATTGTAGAAAAAATCAATCCGGACGCTACCGATAAATTTGCAGGAAAAACATTTGTAGTTTCAGGAGTATTTGCACAATTTTCAAGAGATGAATTGAAAAATACAATCGAAAATAACGGAGGGAAAGTAGGAAGCTCAATATCTGCAAAAACCGATTTTGTAGTTGCAGGAGATAATATGGGACCAGCGAAATTAGAAAAAGCCAATAAATTAAAAATCCCGATCTTGTCTGAAGAGGATTTTATAACCAAATTAAATGAAAGCGAATAAACCGTCGTTAATCCTGTTTTTTCTTGCCTTAATCTGTACAGTTATTTTTGATTGTACAGAACAGGATTTTTTGGCTGTTTATGCAAAAGCAATTGTGCTGCCTGCAATTATTTTCTATTTTTTAATTAGCAGTAATTATAAAATAGGAAAGACAGAAATCTTGATTTTTGTCTTTTGCTTCATTGGTCATGTTTTTGATTTAATGGATATTGAGATTTCTGAAATTGGCGGCGTATTAAGTTTTCTTGTCGTTTATATACTACTGCTCAAATTTATTCTCAGAAACCATGATAAAATTAAACTCCGGAAAAGAGATGTTTTACCGGTTTCGATAGTAATTATTTTCATCGTTTATATGTTGATTTCGGTATTAAGCCTGCAATCAGATAACATGAAAAAGTTTAATTTTATTTATACTTTTTACGGAATTGTATTAAGCGTAATGAGTTATTACGCATTTGTAAACTACATTACCAGAGGAACACATATTGCATTACTTATGTCCCTCATGGCAATTAGTTATATTTTTTCAGACATTTTTTACATCTTCAACGAATATTTTTCACATTCGGTTGTTTTGGTTTTAATCCGCGACGTTACACAAATTCTGGCCTATTATTTTATGGTAGAATACTTTCTTGAGAAAGCCAAAACCCAGAAGAGAGTTATACAATAATTGATCTTCCTTGATTTGTATGTGCTTTATCTTTATCAAAATAAAAATCTATTCTTCCTAAATTGATACCATAACATCCAACCTGATTTACCAAAACATCCTGACCTGCTTTGTTTTTTACAATTGTAGGTTTATCCAAAAAGGTATGTGTATGTCCACCAATAATCAAATCAATATCCTGAGTTAATGCGGCGAATTTCAAATCAGAAATTTTGGTTGCATCATCTTTGTAGCTATATCCTAAATGCGAAAGACAGATAACCAAATCACACTTTTCAGTTTTCTTTAATAATTGCGTCATGTCTTGTGCAATTTCTACAGGATTGTTATAAACTGTTTCCTTATACATTTGTTTGTCAACCAAACCGGCAAGCTCAATTCCAACACCAAAAACACCAACTTTAATTCCGTTTTTATTGAAGATTTTGTATGGTTTTACAAGACCATTCATAACCGTATTTTTAAAGTCATAGTTCGAATTGATGAATTCAAAAGTAGCGTGAGGCATTTGTGCATACAAACCATCAAGACCATTATCAAAATCATGGTTTCCTATAGTAGATGCATCATATTTCATCATGCTCATTAATTTAAACTCAAGTTCACCTCCATAATAATTAAAATAAGGAGTTCCCTGAAAAATATCGCCCGCATCTAATAAAAGTACATTTGGATTTTCTTTACGAATAGTCTCGATAAGAGCCGCTCTTCGCGAAACACCACCTTTATTTGCATTACGCGGATCATCAGCCGGAAAAGGATCAATATGGCTGTGAACATCATTTGTATGTAAAATCGTCAAGTGTTTAATATCGGCAGTTTCAAAACTGCTTAATGACAGACCTAAGCTTAATAAAGCAGTACTTGCCGCAGTTTTCTCGATAAATTCTCTTCTTTTCATTTCGTATATTTTTTAGCTAAACGCTGAGATATAATTTTTAATGTAATTTGGTCTATTCTTCTGTTATCCTGATATCTCTTGGAGTAGGAATCGTGTCTACTTCTTTAAAATAATCAATCAAAACATCTCGAAGTTTATAGTTTAAATCAAATTTTCCAACATTTTGAGCAAAGAAACTCATATTGTCTCCGCCATTTGCCAGATAATCATTTGTAGCAACATAATAAACCTTGTTGATATCAAGAGGTTTTCCCTGAACCTGAATATTCTTTGCCTTATTATCTTTCGATATAGTAAAAGTCATTCCGGATAAAGGTTGCGGTTTTTTCTCCTTAATAATGTATGCAGCAATATCTTCAATTTGTTGTCCTTTCATAGCCAGGACTACCAGATTGTTTTCAAAAGGCATGATTTCAAAAGCACTTCTGCTTGTCACATTTCCTTTTGGAAGAATAGCTCGAATTCCGCCATGATTCAAAAGACATAAATCAATGGTTTTGTTTTCACGTTTTTTAAAAACAAGATTTCCTCTTTGTACACAAACATCAGCCATAAGACAGCCAATAGTGGTTTGCCATTTACCTGTACTTTTGTCCAAAGTTTCAGGACAATAAGCCAAAACGCTGTCTAAATCTTTATTGATATGATTGCGATAAGGAGCAATAAAATTTTCTATTGCGGGAGTTTCAGTCGCTTTTTCAGTGACCGGAAGTTGTTTTCCTTCTATCTTCGTTAGTTTGTAGTTTTTCTGACTGCAGGAAGCTATAAAAAAAACTGTTAAGAATATAACAAAAAGTTTTAAAAATCCGTTATACTTTTTTAGTTTTACCATCTTAAATGCGACTTAAATAATTAATTTTGTAATTGGCAAAAGTACTATGTTTTTAAATTATATAAAGGAATTTTTTGTAAAAAAATCATTAAAAAATAACTTGCATAATGTCAAAAACGAAGTCTTTACAAG
>SEBM01000338.1 GCA_004296145.1 Flavobacterium sp. | reverse complement strand
CTTCCAAGTGTGTTCTATCTTTGTGAAAAAAAAATCTATTAAAAACGATAATCTTCATATAATAAGGCAATTAAACAATGTAAAAAATATAAAATAAATCTTTTCCCTTACATCATTATTTTTAGAAATTGGCAACATAGAAACAACTCAAAATATCATTTTAAATTTCTTTATAAGAGAAGTGCCTTATGCTATTGACGTATTGTGAATAAGAATATAGTACCAATTAGATTTTGATGTTTTGTTATTTAAAAATAGCAACGATACCTAATAAAGGCCAATTTAAACACTTATTCTCTTATTGTTCATTTATTACTTTTCAACAAATCCGATAACCAAATTGTAGAAGTTGTACTAAATGTTTCTGTAATTTATCTTTAAAAATATTACATACCCTGTATCAGTAAACAATTGACAATCAAAAATATTCATATCTAGTTTCGGAAATAAATTTTTGAATTGATAAATAAAGCAAAAAAAAAACGATGAACCCTATTAATGCCATAATCATATCTGAAGAACAAGAAACTTTTCAAATCTTAAAAAAATTTGAGGAAGAAAACGCCATGATTATTGAGATAATTGGCAACGCTAATGGTATAAAAAACGGAATGATTTTAATAAAAGAGAAAAAAACAGACCTTATCTTCTTAGATATCTATCTTACAGATAATCTATTTTTTGAAATGCTCGAACAATTAGAGTTTTGTATTCCAAAACTTGTATTTATATCGGCAAATAAGGATTATGCTGTTAAAGCTTTTAAACACGATGCCGTTGATTTTTTACTAAAACCAATTGATTTTAATTCCATAATAGTAGCTATTTATAAAGTAATTAAAAGAAGAGAAATGGAGCGCTCGTATCAACATCAAAAAATTAACAATATAAATATTTCAAACATTATTAGTCAAAAAAATGATTATGTTGCCATTGCGTCTTTAGAAAAAATAGAACTCATACCAATGACAGAAATTACTTTTTGCAAAGCTGATGGAAAATATACCGTCTTTATTTTAAGTAATGGAGCCAAGATAATGTCAAGCAGAAATTTAGGTGAATACAGTGCTATTCTTGATGACAGCTATTTTTTCAGAATACACCATTCTTATATTATAAATCTTCGTCATATTGCTAAGATTTCGAAAAAAGACGGCTATTTCTGCGAACTTACTAATGGTGTAATTTTACCAGTTGCCAAAAGACGGCAAGATGATTTTAATAAATTTATAAAACTTAAAGATTAAAAAACAAGGTAAGTAAACTTCAATTACAAGCAAAATGACGACTCATGATATTTCAGAAAGTAAACACGCATTGAAAAATGATAATACTCCTTATCATTTCGAAGAACCGTTAACTGACCTTGGTAAAATTTTAGATTTTTCAATAGATCTAATTTGTTCTTGTGATGAAGAAGGAAGATTTGTATGGGTAAATAAAGCTTCAGAACATATTTTAGGCTATAAACCTGAAGAATTAATTGGTAAAAAATGTAGTGATTTTATATTTTGTGAGCATACTGGTATACCGATAAATGAAAATATTGATTTTAGAAGCGAGATACACCTGCCTATATTTGAAAAAAAGTTCATACACAAAAACACAAATATAATCTATTTGCAATGTTCTGCTGTTCGGGATGATGTTAAAAAATTATACTATTGCATAGGCAGAGATATTACTGAGAAAAAAAAAATAGAAAAAGCATTTGAAATTGAAAGACTGCAATTCTTTAATATATATTCACAGGCACCTTCCTATATGGGAATTTTAAGCGGTCCGAATCATGTTTATGAATTGGCAAATGAACTTTACCTGCAATTAATTAATAAGAGGGATATTATTGGGAAGGCTGTAAAAGAAGTTTTACCGGAACTTGAAGAGCAGGGAATCTTTGAAATTTTAGACAATGTATATAAAACAGGTGAAAGTTTTTCAGCTAATGAAATGCCCATAACATTTGATCGCTATAGCGACGGAAAGCTAAAAGACGTTTACTTAAACTTTATTTTTCAGGCACGCAGGGATGCTAATAATAATATTGATGGAATTTATATTTTTGGCAATGATGTAACAGAGCAAGTTTTATCGCGAAAAAAAATTGAAGAAAGCGAAAAAATGTATAAAGATCTAATCCATAAATTGCCAGTTGCCACCTACTCGTGCGATGCTGAAGGACGAATAATACTCTATAATAAAGCAGCGGCTGCATTATGGGGCAGAGAGCCTGAACTAGGAAAAGATTTATGGTATACTTCATGGAATAATAATGATAATAAAAGAAAGTTCGCTGTGTCTCTGAATTTACATTCGTTGGCTGCAGTACTAAAAAAAGGGGATTCAATCCTTAGTAAGGAAATAATTATAAAGCGCCCTAATGGAGATAAGCGCAATGTATTGCCACACCCCGTTCCGTTTCACGATGCTGACGGTCAGATAACAGGAGCAATTATTGTACTTTCTGATATTACAGAAATGAAACTGGCGCAAAAAGAGCTGAAAAAAAGTGAAAAAAAATACAGGCATCTTTTTGACAACAATCCGATGCCAATGTGGATTATTGATTTAGTGTCGTTTAAATTTCTGGATGTAAATAAAATGGCAATGCTGCAATACGGATATAGTCGTGAAGAATTCCTTTCTATGACTGCTTTGGATATTCGGCCAAATGATGATAAAATTCATTTCATAAAATCGAGTGATATTGCAAATATTAATGAATCGAATTATAATAGGGGAATATGGAATCATCTAAAAAAAGATGGAAGTATTATTCCGGTTGAAATTATCGCCCATAATGTTGTGTATGAAGGAACTGCAGCAAGATTAATTCTTTCTAATGACATTTCTGATCGTAAAAAAGCAGAAACAAATCTGGAAAAAAGAAACCGGGAACTCATCAAAACCAATTCAGAACTGGATCGATTTGTATACAGTGTATCACACGATCTGCGTTCCCCTCTAACTTCTATTCTTGGTCTGATCTCTTTTATTGAAACAGAAAGCAAGGAAATTGACACCCTTAAACATGCCGAGCTGATAAGGATAAGTATCAATCGTCTGGATGACTTTATAAAAAATATTTTAAGCTATTCACGAAATAACCGGACAGGGCTTGAAGTGGTACAGATGCCCATAAATGAAATGATGCTTGACATAGTAGATTCGCTTCAAAGAATGAAAGAAGCAAAAGGGATCCGTTTTGAAATAGAAATAAAGGAACAAAAACCTTTTTATACCGATAAGCTTCGTTTTACAACTATTCTAAAAAATCTAATTTCCAATGCCATAAAATACCATAAAATAAACGAAACTGACCGATTTGTAAAAATATTTGGATATTCAGATCATGAAAATCTACATTTTTCAATAGAAGATAACGGGATAGGAATTGATTCGGCGTATCATGAAAAAATATTTGAAATGTTTTTTCGTCTTTCAGGCAAAGATGGCTCAGGCATTGGCTTATATATCGTTAAAGATGCCGTAGAAATATTACAGGGCTCTATAGAAGTACAGTCGGAAAAAGGGACTGGAACCAAATTTAATATTAAACTAAAAAATTTGAAACCATGTTAAAAGAACTAGACCCAAAATTTGAAACAGTTATGATAATTGATGATAATCTGATAGATTTATATATTATCTCACGTATGGTAACTAAGAATAATTTTGGAAAAAAAGTGCTGCATTATACCGAAGCACAAGAAGCCATGAAATATTTACAGGAGAATCAAGATAATATTTCGAAATTACCCCAAATAATTTTTGTAGACATCTACATGCCTTTAATGTCCGGATTTGAATTTCTGGAAGCATATGATAAATTATCAATTACTCTAAAAAATTATTGCAAAACCTATATCATATCCTCAACAATTGATAGTGAAGATATCGCACGATCAAGCAGTAATAAGAATGTAGTTTCTTTTCATATTAAACCAATTAACAAAGAATTTCTCGACCGAATTATTAAGGAATAGTTACCAAAAGTATTAATTTTAAATAATAAACTAAACCAAATCAAAATTTTATATCTCACCACTCAGTTGGCAATATGCAGTGATTTTAAGAATTACTAAAATTGCTGTTGTTTAACTATGATAAATTTATCACACAGCCTAATTTCTTAACTCTTACAAACTTCATTCAGAAATTCACCAGCATTTTCTAACTCCATTTATTCTAGTTTGTCTTCCTATAATGGAACTATCAGTCGCACTATTTGCTCTTTAAAAAATTCAAAACAATTCACCTCCATGTGTTGTATTCGTTTAGCTTCGTTAGTTTTTATCATTATCGATTTTTTGAATAAACGGTTATACCATATAGTTGTCAGTTATTACTTCTCACTTTTGGTTTAAAAAGTATTCCTTTTAATTTGTTCAAGCTGTTGAAAAATATTGCTTTACAAATTTGCCAAATCTCTTTCACGTAATAAAACGATCCCAATAATGAAAAAACTAGCTTTCTATTTATTTTTTTTTATTCCAATAATAACCCGGTCAATGAAACCTAACTCCTCCCGATTTACCCGATAAATCAGTTGCAACCCCTATTGACTCAATGCTTTTTTACTATTTACAGCAGATTTCGTATTTAGTTCTATAGAATTTTTCAAAAATTGAATCCAAATTTTCACTAGATATTCCCATTCCTTGATCTTGAATAGATATACATACCTGACCATTTTCAAAAAGTTTTGTAGCAACATCGTAACCTAAAATGCAAA
>SEBM01000337.1 GCA_004296145.1 Flavobacterium sp. | reverse complement strand
ATTTTATATTAAATCTATAAAAAACAAAAACCTGAAAGCAAATAACTTTCAGGTTTTTTTATTTTCTATTTATAAAGTTGTCTTTTCGACGAAGGAGAAATCACACTATAAATTCCATACTGGATATTGTTAATCTTTGTGGTTACGAGTGTGATTTCTCCTTCGTCGAAATGACACAAACACGTCAGAAGCTAACGTAAACTACAACGAATTTCTCATAATCAACGAAGACTTATTTTCAATTTGTTCCTTATTTCCTTTTAAAACCATTTCAGCCAGAATTTTCCCCATGGCTTCAAAATGAGTAGAAATAGTTGTAATTCCGTTTGCTACAATTTTTTTCAGCGGGGTTTCATTATACGAAATAATTCCAAAATCATTTCCCAGTTTTAAATTCTGCTTTCTCGCATTTTCGATCACATTTACAAGATCACGATCATTTGGAATGATGTATAAATCGCCCATTGTAATTTCTCTTCCTGCAAATTCAGTAATGATTTCGTGCTCAAAATTATATTCAGAACAAAAATCTTCAAAACCCAGTTTCATTCCCAGTGGTTCCCTAAATCCGGGAAAGATTAAAATGAGTTTTTTGTATTTGTTTATTCTGGTTTTTCCTTTCAACAAGCCTTCAAAAATATCTTTTTTATGATTTTGATAAATGGCAGGGTACAATTTTAACTTCGGATTGGTCTGATCCAGTATGATTACTTCATTTACTGGTAGGGTTTTTACAGAATCTACTATATCGTTTAAGTCGGTCGGCATAATTATGTATTTGGTATAATTTCCGTTGCTGTCATTTATCAGTTTCTGAAAAACTTTGACATTAAAATGATGAAAGAAAATATCAACCTGAACATTCTTTCCGATGTGTTTTAAAAACGAATAATAAATGTCTTCCTTAAAACTGTTCAATTCGTCAAAAAGTAAAAAAATCCTTTGTTTTATAGTAGTTTCAACGCTTTTTACATAATAACCTTTTCCAGGAATGGCATAAATAATTCCTCTTTTTTTGAGTTCATCATAGCTTTGCAAAACGGTATCACGTGATAATGAAAACTCCAGACAAACTTTATTTACCGACGGAAGTCTGTCTCCTTTTAAAAGTTTTCCATCTTCAATTGCACGCTCAATTGAAAGAATTATCTGCTTATATTTTGGAAGCCCGATATTATTTTGTACAGAAATTACGCTCATAAAAACAAGTATTTGGTTGCAAGATACAAAAACTGGTAGGTACTGGTATACAAATATTTGAAATGTTTCTATTTTTGGATTTCATATTTGATAAAAATAGCATGGAAATAAAACATAAATCGCATTTTAAGAATCTATCTGGTTATAAATTGTTTGGTATTATGCCAGATAACGAAGAAATATATTCTTTTGAATTAACCAATAAAAATGGAATGAGAGTTCAGCTTATCAATTATGGCGCAACAGTGACTTCTCTCCAGGTTCCTTTATCAAATGGTAAAGTGGTCGATGTTGTTTTGGGTTTTGACAATCTGCAGGCTTATTTGGATTCTTATAGTTTACCAAGCGCTCCTTATTTCGGGACAACTGTCGGGCGTTATGCGGGGAGAATTCACAATGCTTCTTTTCAAATAAATAATAAAACGTTTCAACTTTCCGGTAATAATAATGGGAACACTTTGCACGGTGGAAATTTTGGTTTTGGAAGAAAAGCATGGAATGTTACGGATATAACTTCAGGCGAAAATCCTTCGATCACTTTTGGTCTTTTAAGTGAGGATTCTGATGAGAATTTCCCGGGAGAACTTCATGTTTATCTGACTTATACTTTGACAGAAAAGAACGAATTAAAATTAGAATATAAAGCCACCACAACAGAAGATACTGTTATCAACCTGACGCATCATAGTTATTTTAACCTCAACGGTCATGACGCTGATGTTTTGGATCAGGAAATGTTCATCAAATCGGCTAAAATGCTGGAAACAGATTCAAATAATATTCCGACCGGAAATTTAATTGATCTTCTGGATCATGATTTTGATTTCAGAACACTAAAAAAATGTCCGTTCCCGATTGATAATTCTTTTGTGGTAAATTCTAAAACAGAAGTTATTGCCAAATTAATCAGTTCAAAAAACAATCTTCAAATGAATGTTTATACCGATCAGCCAAGCGTACATATTTATGTTGGCGGAAATTGTTTTGACACGATAAAAGGAAAAGAAAACATCGATTATCATCCGTCAAGCGGAATTTGTTTTGAAACGCAAAATTTTCCGGACGCACCAAACCACAAACATTTTCCGAATTCAATTCTTAAAAAAGGAGAAGAATACACGCAGAAAACGGTTTACAGATTTGAAAATTTAAAGTAAAACTAACCAGACAACATACCTACAATTCCAAAATAATGAATGACATTTTAATACAAAACACAACGGCATTTTTTGAGAAATCCTTTGGTTCCACACCTCAAAAAATTGTCCTTTCTCCGGGAAGAATCAACATCATCGGAGAACATATTGATTATAACGACGGTTATGTTTTGCCGGCAGCAATTGACAAAGTAATTTGTTTTGCTTTTGAAAAAAACAACACCAAAAAATCTAAAATCATTGCGATTGATTTGAATGAAGAGTTTGAAGTTGATTTAACTCAGGAAATCAAATTAAGTGACGCTGTCTGGAATAATTATATTCTTGGCGTTATCAAACAATTGCAGGATAATGGTTTTTCTTTTGAAGGTTTTAATTGTGTTTTCAGCAGTAATATTCCGGTTGGTTCAGGATTGTCTTCTTCGGCAGCCTTGGAGTGCGGAATGATTTTCGGAATAAAAGAACTTTTTAACCTGAAAATCGAAAAAGTTGATATCTCATTATTAGGACAAAAAGCCGAACACTGGGTTGGTATTAATTGCGGAATTATGGATCAGTTTTCGAGCGTTCACGGTCTTGAAAACAAAGTAATAAAGTTAGATTGCAATACATTAGAATTTGAATATCACAATGCTGATTTTAAAGATTATTCTTTGATTCTGATGGACAGTAATGTAAAACATTCACTGTTTACATCTGAATATAATACCAGAAGACTGGAATGTGAAGAAGGATTATCGATCATTAAAAATAATTTTCCCGAAATAAAAAGTTTCAGGGATTGTACAGAAGAACAACTTTTGAGCATTCAGGACAAAATAAATCCGACGGTTTTTAAAAGAGTTCATTTTGTAGTGAAAGAAATTAACCGTGTTATAAAAGCCTGTGAAGCATTAGACAACGGAAATATTGCCCTTTTGGGAGAATTGCTTTTTGAAACTCATTATGGTTTGTCGCAGGAATATGCAGTAAGTTGTGAAGAGCTGGATATGCTTGTAGATACTGCAAAAGCAGATGATTCCATAATTGGTTCCCGCTTAATGGGTGGCGGTTTTGGTGGTTGTACTATTAATTTGATAAAAAAAGGTCATGAAAATGAAGTGAAAAATAAGTTTTCAAATCTTTATTTAGATACATTTGGGATTCAATTAAAATTTTATGATGTAAAAATCTCAAACGGAACAACACTACTTTAATACCACTACAACTACAATGAAAAATTTTGACATCAACGAGGATCCTCACAGACGATTTAATCCGCTAATTAACGAATGGGTTTTGGTTTCACCTCATCGTGCAAAACGTCCATGGCAGGGACAAAACGAAACCATTTCTACAGAAGCATTGCCAAAATACGACGAAACTTGTTACCTGTGCCCGGGAAATGTTCGTGCCAACGGAATGAACAACCCAAAATACGAAAGCAGTTTTGTATTTGAAAATGATTTTGCTGCCATGAAGCAGGACGAAATCATGTTTGAAGAAGATATTAAACATACATTTTTTAAAGCGCAGCCGGAAAGAGGAATTTCCCGCGTGGTATGTTTTTCTCCAAGACACGATCTTACTTTACCGGAAATGAGTGTTGACGGAATTGAAAACATCATCAAGACCTGGCAAAAAGAATATACCGATTTAGGAAACATTAAATATATCAACCACGTTCAGATTTTTGAAAATAAAGGAAGTGTAATGGGCTGCAGCAATCCGCACCCACACGGACAAATCTGGGCACAATCCTCTTTGCCAACTCAGGTTGAAAAAACACAAAACAGCTTAAAAGCTTATTTTGATAAAAATAAACAAACGTTATTAGCAGATTATCTTCAGGCGGAGTTAAAATCCGGAGAACGTATCGTAATCGAAAATGATCATTTTGTGGCCTTGGTTCCTTTTTGGGCAATCTGGCCGTATGAAACCATGATTATCAGCAAACGTTCTTTTGGAAGAATTACAGAATTAACCAATGAAGAAGTTACTTCTTATGCCAAAACGCTAAAACAGTTAACAACAAAATACGATAATTTATTCAACACCTCTTTTCCGTATTCATCAGGAATTCATCAGGCGCCTACAGATAGTTTATTGCATCCTGAATGGCATTTTCACATGCATTTTTATCCGCCTTTATTGCGATCTGCAACAGTGAAGAAATTTATGGTTGGATATGAAATGTTAGGCGAATCACAAAGAGATATTACTCCTGAAAAAAGCGCCGAAATTTTGAGAAAATTGTCTGATGTGCATTATAAAAGCACTTCAAAAGCGATCTAAAAATTCAAATTTAACATAATATCCGTTTATAAATGTTAAAAACACATTTGTAGATGGTGTCTATTTAGATTTTTATTTTACTTTTGGATTTCGTTCTTTTTTTTCTCAAAAAAATAACAG
>SEBM01000336.1 GCA_004296145.1 Flavobacterium sp. | reverse complement strand
GTTAGGATACTCGTAAGGCTATTAAGAAATACATTAAATGAAAACGTTTGGATGTCAATGTAAATCTCAGATATGGGTGGTTTTCCAATCGGTTAGATTTCTATTTTTGACAAAAAACAGATAAAAATGAGAAAAAACGTACTGATTAAAAGTCTTTGTATTTTATGTATTACAATAATAACTTCTTGTTCCAGCGATGACGCGGACAAAGATACAACACCGGATGAAAAATCAATTCTAATAAAAAAAATTACCGAAACTATTTATTATTCCAATGACTCAGAAACAAGTACATCGGATTTTGTATATGATAAAAATGTTTTAAAAAGTGTAACCTCTGGAACCGGATATAAATCTGAATTTGAATATAATGGAGACAAAATAACCAAAGTGAGTTATTCCCGAAACGGAACTGCTTCTGGTTTTACAACATTTAATTATAATGGTGATCTTTTAAGTGCTACATTATCAGGAGAAAAACAGGATGAAAAAACAGAATATTTCTATACTAACGGAATTCTTTCTTCAGAAAAGTCAGGTTACACTAATAATGGCACTTATATAGTTCAAAATGAGTTATCATATTCGTATGACAATTCTAAGAATCTGACTGAGACAATTAAAAAATCGTCTATGTTTGGTTCTGAAACAATTTCAAAAGAGAAGTATTTTTATGATACTAAAAATCATCCGATGAAATTTATGAATAAATATTACCGACTTGTTTTTGATATTGAAGGCTTTGATGGAAAAACGACTAATAATGTAACTTCCAGAGAAAGCTATTATCCTATTACAGTAGAAACCCCAACGTATTATACATACGCAATAGTTTATAATGACGATAATTTTCCGGTTGAAATAAAAAAGATTTCTAAAGCAAATAATTTTGTGATTTCAAAAACAGTTATTGAATATCAATAACATAAGTTACATATTTGCTATATTTTAATTTTAGTCCCGATCCCGAAACTTCGGGACGGGATAGATGTTAGCAGGATTGAATTTCAAGTCCGTATCTTTGCAAAACTATTTTAGAGCCCCAATCAATCTAAAATCTACACTCTAAAATCTAAAATAAATCAAAATGTCCAGAGATACACAATTAAAAGAGCGTTGGGAAAAGCTCGTCGATATACTTTCTAATCAATTTTCGCAAGGAGAAGATCTTGATTTAGATGCTATAATTTACCTAATCGGAGTTCAGGAATACGGTAAAATACACCGCGAATACAAGAAAGACGAAAAATTAAACCTGATGCACATCGCCATCTGCAGATTATTAGAACCATACGGATTTTACGAATTCGAATATTTTGATGAAGACGGCTGGCCGCATTATAAAGTAAAAGAAGAATTACCGCCTTTAAAAGCAGGAGAACAATCTGTTTTAATGAAAGAAGCGATTGTAAATTACTTTTTAGAAAGAAAACTTATTGAGTAGTTTTTTAGTTACTGTTTTCAGTCTCAGTCTCAGTCTCAGTCTCAGTCCACTGCAAACTGAGACTGAGACTGAAAACTTTTAAAAAATAGAGTATGTGCAGATATGCAATGACATCATACAAACCTCATTATGCTTGTTTTAATTGTCATAAAACTTTTAAAAGAAGACTAAAAAAGGATATAAAAGATGGTGATGAAGAAATTTACGACGCAAAATGCCCGCAATGTGGGGCATTAATGGCAAATATGGGACTGGATTTTGAATCACCAAAAAAAGATGATTTAAAAAAATGGGAACATATTAAAAGCTTGTATTCTGTTGGTATCACATTTCATTCCTGCGGATGCAGCGGTCCCGGTTATATTCCGAATTCAAAAGAAAAATTAATTGAACATTTTGAAGGATTAAAAACAACCTATCTTAAAAACATTGATTTTTGGCGCACCAGAACTGAGCCTTCTACTAAAAATGAAAAAGATAAGGATTGGAATAGAAACTGGTATGAATTAAGCCGTGTAACCAGAAAACATGGGAAAGAAATTATTTCTAATCAGGAAGGCATAAATTATTGGTTAGAAAGGGTCAGAGAAATCGAAAATAAGTTAAGTCTGGTAAAATAAGCCTAAATTTTCATAAACAAGATTCAACTCTTGGATATAAAGGAAATTTTAGACCTTAAACTTAAAACAAATTACTTAAATTTGTACTCTCAATTATTGAAGGAAAATGATAGATAAGATAAAAGATTATATTGGTGAAGCAGAAGCTTTTTCTACAGAAAATGCAACTGAGCTGGAAGCATTCCGTATTAAGTTCTTAGGAAAAAAAGGAGTTTTGAATGACTTTTTTGCTGAATTTAAAAACGTACCAAACGATCAGAAAAAAGAATTCGGCCAAGTAATAAATGCTTTAAAAAATGCTGCTGAGGAAAAAGTTAAAACAATTGTTGAGACTTTAGAAAGCAAAGAAGAATCTAAAGGTGTTTTTGGAGACTTAACACGTTCGGCAGAACCAGTAATTATTGGTTCACGCCATCCTATTTCTATAGTTAAAAATCAGATTATTGATATTTTTGCAAATATTGGTTTCAACGTTTCTGAAGGTCCGGAAATCGAAGATGACTGGCATAACTTTACCGCATTAAACTTACCGGAATATCATCCGGCGCGTGATATGCAGGATACATTTTTCATTCAGACAAACCCAGATGTATTATTGCGTACGCATACATCATCTGTTCAGGTGCGTTATATGGAAAATCACAAACCACCAATCCGTACGATTTCTCCGGGACGTGTTTTCCGTAATGAAGCAATTTCATCTCGTTCACATTGTATTTTCCATCAAGTGGAAGGATTGTATATTGACAAAGATGTTTCTTTTGCCGATTTAAAACAGACATTACTTTATTTCACGAAAGAAATGTTCGGAAAATCAAAAATCCGTCTTCGTCCGTCTTATTTCCCTTTTACAGAACCAAGCGCTGAAATTGATATTTACTGGGGATTAAAGACAGAAACTGATTACCGTATTACAAAAGGAACAGGCTGGTTAGAAATCGGAGGCTGCGGAATGGTAGATCCAAACGTTTTGAAAAACTGCGATATTAATCCAGACGAATACAATGGTTTTGCTTTCGGAATGGGAGTAGAGCGTATCGCAATGCTTTTATATCAAATTGGTGATATTCGTATGTTTTATGAAAATGACGTTCGTTTCTTAGAGCAGTTTAAATCTAATATATAATTTAGAGATTTTAGATTTCTGACTTTAGATTTTAGATTAATTCTAAAGCTTTAATCTCAATTATAATAACAAACCTTTGTTGAAGTTCAGACTTTGACAAAGGTTTTTAAAGTTTAATAAAAATGAAAAAAGATATTGTAATTCCGGAAGTAGAAAATGTATTCTTAGCAGCCGTTCAGGAATGGAGCGACGATTTTATGGAGAAAGTATGGTACGCTTATTTGGTAAACGACAGCGACTTTAATTTAGACAGCGTAATGGTCGTTTCTAAAGCTTTTGGAACCATAGACGGCGAAATGAAAAAAACGTCGATTCTGCGCCATGCATTTGTGGAAGTTCCGGCTGTTTCTGTAGTAAAGATCGAAATGATCGAGAAAAGTCTTTTAGTTATGAATAACGAGTTCATGGTAACGTTCTTCATTGGAAATACTCTATACGATAAGAAATTCATTTTCAAATCAAACCTAATCAACGAAAATGATACGGAAGAAGTGCCGATTTTATTTGTTGAAGGGATTATGGTGAAATAAATTTTTAGTTTTCAGTCTCAGTGACAGTATTCAGTCGCGGTGTGCATCAAAATAAAAAAGCCAGAAATAATATTATTATTTCTGGCTTTTTTATTTATATCATAATCGCACTTAAAACTGAGACGTAAACTGTCACTGAGACTGAATACTGCGACTGTAAACTAATCTAAAGATTCAGTAAGTTTCTTAAAAACTGATTTAGCGTCTTTTCCTTCGTATAAAATACTATAAACAGCATCAATAATTGGTGTTTTGGCACCGTAACCCTGGTTTAGTTTATAAGCACTTTTTGTGGCGTAATAACCTTCGGCAACCATACTCATTTCCATCATGGCACTTTTTACAGTGTAGCCTTTTCCAATCATATTTCCGAACATTCTGTTTCTTGAGAAAACAGAATATCCTGTAACTAATAAATCGCCCAAATAAGCAGAATCATTGATGTTACGTTTCATTTTATGTACTTTTCTGATGAATTTCTTCATTTCACGGATTCCGTTACTCATCATTACCGACTGGAAATTGTCTCCATAACCTAAACCATGTGCAATTCCGGCAGCGATGGCGTAAATGTTTTTAAGCATTGCCGCATATTCGGTACCAATAATATCGTCAGAGATTTTTGCTTTGATATAATTTCCTGAAAGTGATTTGGCAACAATACAAGCTTTGTCCGGATCACCGCAGGCAATCGTTAAGTATGAAAGTCTTTCTAAAGCCACTTCTTCAGCGTGACAAGGACCGGTAATAACACCAATGTTGTAATAAGGAATATCGTATTGAATGTGGAAATGTTCTCCAACAATTAAACTTGTTTCAGGAACAATTCCCTTAATTGCAGAAAAAATGATTTTATCTTGTAATGAAACGGTAAGATTTTTTAATTCAGCATCTAAAAAAGCAGACGGAATAGCAAAAATTATATAATCTGCATATTCAACAGCTTCATTTATATTATTAGTTAATTTAAGTTTTTTGGTATCAAATTCTACCGAACTTAAATAATTTGGATTGTGTTTGTATTTTTCAAGATGCTCAATAGCAGCATCATTG
>SEBM01000335.1 GCA_004296145.1 Flavobacterium sp. | reverse complement strand
ATTTAAATGAAGTAAAATTTTAGATGGTTTGTAGCAAACTAACCAAACCTTTTTAGCATTTTTGAAATTATAAGTAATAGCTGTTACATCAGCCTAGCTTAAATATTTACAGCTATAAAAATGAAATTAAACTTAAAACGTCCGTTAGCTTTTTTCGATTTAGAAGCAACTGGGATAAATGTTGGGTCAGACAGAATTGTAGAAATTGCTATTTTAAAAGCGATGCCTGATGGTACTGAGCAAATTCTAAGTAAAAGAATTAATCCACAAATACCAATTCCGTTGGTTACATCATTAATTCATGGTATTTATGATGAAGATATAAAAGATGCACAGACTTTTGGACAAGCGGCAAAAGAAGTTGCAGAGTTTATTGGCGATGCAGATTTGGCGGGTTATAATTCAAATAAATTTGATATCCCGATGCTGTTAGAAGAGTTTTTACGCGTGGGAATTGATTTTGATATGTCTGACAGAAAATTTGTTGATGTGCAAAACATCTTTCACCAAATGGAACAGCGTACGTTAAAAGCTGCGTATAAATTTTATTGCGAAAAAGATATTATAAACGCCCACTCAGCAGAGGCTGATATTAAAGCAACTTACGAAGTTTTGTTAGCCCAACTAGATAAATATCAAGATGTTGAATTTGAAGATAAAAAAGGTTTAAGAAGCAAACCTGTACAAAACAATGTTGATGCTTTGCATGAATTTACCAATATGAACAAGGTTGTAGATTTTGCTGGTAGAATGGTTTATAACGAAAATGGCGAAGAGGTAATTAATTTCGGTAAACATAAAGGTAGAACTGTGGAGTCTGTTTTAGATGTAGAACCTAGCTATTATGCTTGGATGAAACAAGGCGATTTTCCGTTGTACACGAAAAAGAAATTAGATGAAATTTGGGCTCGTTGGAGCAAAAAGAAAGAAGAAGCCAAACAAGCCAAACAACAAAGTCAAGCTCCAAAAGCAGAAATTCGAAAACCAGAGGCACCACGTACGCCAAAACCTCAAGAACCTGCTAAGCCCATTAACAATGATATGCTAGAGCAATTGAAGATGAAATTTGGCAAGTAGAGAACTTCGTCATACTGAATTTATTTCAGTATCCTCTTTCTAAGCATTGGCGTCTCACGAATTAAAATTAGCTAGGGTGATCTAAGGTTTCTTAGGTCGTGAAAATAACTTATTACAACATTATAATATCAATGATTAATAAAATTTATCGTAATTTTTGCTTTAGCATCTTCGCCTCTTTGGTGCTTACAATTGCAATATCTAGCAATGTAAATGCCCAACTTCCTGTGGCTCCTGTTTTTCAAAACGCTTACCAAATAGGCACCCGTGATGTTTCAGGCGCTCCAGGAAAGAATTATTGGCAAAACACAGCCGATTATCAAATGCAAATCAACTTCAATCCAGAAACAAGGTTGATTAAAGGAACGGTGGAAATTAAATACACCAATAACAGTCCAGATAATTTAGATGAAATTTGGTTTAAATTATATCCTAATTTGTATAAAAAAGGAGTTCCACGTAAATCCAAATTCAACGAACGAGATTTAGGTGAAGGTGTAAAAATAACCAGCATTTCTGTAAATAACCAGCCAAAAGATACGTCTAGCTTAATTATTGATGGCACCAACATGCATACAAAAGTGCCAACTTTACAAGCTGGAAAATCAATGAACTTTAAAATTGAATATCAATATATTTTAAACAAAGGTTCGCACCAAAGAACTGGACAAGTTGATGATGGCGCACATTTTATTGCTTATTTCTTTCCCCGTATAGCGGTTTATGATGATGTTGATGGTTGGAATAAAATACCATATAGTGGAGCAGAAGAGTTTTATAATGATTTTAGCAATTTTAAAGTTGCCATTACGGTGCCAAAAAATTATGGCGTTTGGGCAACTGGCGATTTGGTAAACGGAGCCGAAGTTTTAAGCAAAAATGTGTTTAGTAAATTACAGCAAGCCGAAAAAAGTGAAACAACCATTGATGTAATTGACAGTAGCGATTTGGCTAAAAATACGGTGACAGCCCAAAAACCTTTTAATACTTTTAAGTTTGATGCCAAAAATGTAGTTGATTTTGCATTTGCAACCAGCAACCATTATTTATGGAAATCGAATAGTTTGGTAGTAGATCCAATAACCAAACGCAGAACCAGAGTTGATGCAGTTTTTAATGCTAAACATAAGGATTACTATGAGGTAATAGATTTTGCTCGTAAAACTGTTCATGCCATGAGTTATGATTTCCCAAAATGGCCATTTCCATATCCTCACATCACAGTTTTTGATGGTTTAGACCAAATGGAATATCCGATGATGGTAAATGACAATCCGACAAGTAATACATTTGATGCGATTACTTTAACCGACCACGAAATTTTTCATACCATGTTTCCTTTTTACATGGGTATTAACGAAACTAAATATGGTTGGATGGATGAAGGCTGGGCAACCATAGGAGAGTGGTTGATCTCGCCAATGATAGATACCACAATTGTTGATGATTATGGAGTTGCACAAACTGGCAGCCTATCTGGCGGAAAGGATGATGTGCCAATTGTGACTTTAACTACTGAACTAAAAGGAGCAGGAACATTTATCAATAATTATCCAAAACCAGGTTTTGGGTATCTTTTTGTGAAAGAATATTTAGGTGATGAGCGCTTCACAAAAGCTTTACATCATTACATTAAAAACTGGAATGGAAAACACCCCATGCCATTTGACTTCTTTTACAGTATTAATACTGGCGCTGGCGAAAACCTAGACTGGTTTTGGAAACCATGGTTTTTTGAAACTGGTATTTTAGATTTGGCTATAAAAGATGTAGTCAAAACGGAGAAAGGTTATCAAATTTTTGTACAAAATAAAAGCAATAATCCGCTGCCTGTACATTTAACTTTAACTTATCAGGATGGTTCAACTGAAAAAATTAACACCAGTATTATAGCTTGGAAGGGAGGAAATAAAGAGTTTATTAAAAATATTGAAACCAATAAAAGCTTAAAAAAAGTTGTTTTAGGAAGTAGTCACGTACCTGATAAAGACAAAAGCGATAATACCTTTACGGTTAAAAATTAGTAAAGCAAAAACACAAGCCCGATTAATGCTAGTCGGGCTTTTTGCTGCAATCTTTTTTGCCTTTGTCACACTGAGCGTAGTCGAAGTGCCAATGCAACAAAAAAGTATTTCCGCTTTAATCCCGTTTATTTAATAAAAAACAGTGCTAATATTTAGGGTTGCAAAGCACTAATATTTAGTTGCGGGATAGAAAGGGTTTTCAATATTTCCTTCGTCGCTTAATAAAATGCTTAGTTTTTGATTTCTTAAAACTTTAGCAATTTTTGTCTTTTTACCTCTAATCCAAACGTTTTGTTGTACCAATCTAATGCCATGACTGTAATCTGCCCATGTATTGGTGTGTTTATTATATACAGGCTGTATGGGTTTTCCATCTAATTTATGCCAACCATAAATCACCACTCTTGGTGTTTGCTCGCCATAAATTTTGTTTGAGATGATGATGTCTTTTTTATGTCCAGCTGTTAGTTTGCTATTTTTATGTTGAGCATCAAAATCTTTCAATTGTGTTTTTATGATTTGATTGTGAGTAATAAAAACAGGCACAGTAGTCATAGCTTTTGTAGGCAGAATAGGTTTTGGTTCTAATTTAATCGTAGCATTTTTATAAACTTTATCAACCATTTTTCTTGTAAGTAAGCTGCATTTGGTTAAATCTGCTACTTTTTGAGCTAATATTGGCGTCATAGGTATATAGAAAAAGTCTTCATCATTACCAATGCAAAAGTAATCGGGCAATACATAATAACTGATTGTAATTTTATCAATTCCGAAATCCAATTCATTACCATCTGTTATTTTGGTCAGTTTTCTTAAAAAATTAGGCACATTTCCATTCTTAATTTCATTAAAAATGATTTTTTCTCTCTGTTCTAAAGTAAGCGAGCTATCAGCAATTGATTTTGCAAATGCTGAACCTGTTATTGCATCCGCTTTGCGTTGTGGTAATTTTAACGTTTGGGCAGTTAAAATAGTTGTATGGAAGAACAAAATGAGCAAAAATGTTAGCTTAACTTTAATCCCAAAGAAGTGAAGTTTTACATTTTTCAAATTGCGAATCTTTACTAATAAACTGCTTATCAATTAATATTTTCGGAAACAATAACTCATTTGTAAATTATTCTCACAAGCATCGTCCTGCTGAACTTATTTCAGCATCTGTTCTTTGCTGTAAAGACCCTGAAATAAATTCAGGGTGACGACCAACTTATTAATAAGAAAAATTAAGTAAGCCTGATTTGGAATTTTATAGCAGAATTCTCCATGTAATCTTCAAAACCATCAATCGGGTCATCGAAATTATCTTTTATCTTTATCATACCCTTTGCCAGACCAGCCTTTCTTTTTACATTGTTAATTGATAATTTCTTTTCTTTAAGCATATCAATGTAATCTGAAACTTTTTTTTTCAGGCTTTGTGGTAAGTCCGATAGTTTTGTATATAATTGAATATCAGTCATGATGATTTAATAAACGTAAATATATTAAAAATCATATAGAGATTTACAACTCCTTCAAAAAATCTATATTTCTTTTTAACCCATTAAACTTTGTTCGTTTTACAGCCGAATTTTTAAAAACCTGATTGAAAACTTCATCCGTAATTTCTATTAGCTCTTCTTTTTTAAGATTTAGTAATTCCATAGCCGGTTCAAATGCTGGTTCCTTGTGTTGGGTTGCAAATCT
>SEBM01000334.1 GCA_004296145.1 Flavobacterium sp. | reverse complement strand
CGTCATTGAAGCCGCATTTTTTCTGTTGTAGATATTATAAATACTAAATACCCAGTAACTTTGCCATCCTTTCTTTTTCTCCGGTTTTGGCGTATAGGTTGCTGCCAGATCTAAGTGATGAAAAAGTGGTAATCTGTTTTCATTTCGTAAAGAAAAATTCGGAATATTGATTCCTCCAAACTCATAATAACCATTTGCATACGTCACAGGCTGACCCGATTGTAATGTAAAATTGGCATTAAAAGACCATTTCGGACTGTATTCATAATTTCCTACAATACTCAAATTGTGCAATTTATCATAACCTGATAAATACCAGCCACCATTAGCAATTCCAGGTTCTTCAGGAGTTCTTCCAGGCGTTTTTTGTTCTGCTCTTGATAACGTATACGAAACCCATCCGGTAAAAATGCCTGAGTTTTTTCTAAACAATAATTCCATACCATACGATCTGGCTTTACCGCTCAAAATAACCTGTTCAATATTATTGTTTGCCAATATATCTGCACCGTCTATGTAATCAATACGGTTTTGTATTTTCTTATAAAACAATTCTCCTTCAAAAGAATAATCACCATCTCTGAAATTCTTAAAAAATCCAGCCGCATACTGATCCAGTAATTGTGGTTTTGCAAAAGGTCCGCTTGGTGTCCAGATATTCATTGGCAACGGAGACTGTGTATTCGACAGCATATGAATGTATTGCGCCATTCTGTTGTAACTTGCTTTTATAGAAGTATCATCATTAAAAGCATAAGACAAGGCAGCACGCGGTTCCAGATTATTAAATTTACTGATGGTTTCGCCACTTCCGTAAGAGATACTTCCCGTTGACGTTCCTTCTTCATAAATATTATAAATCGGATTGTATACTACGGCCTGACCATTTTCGTAAGTACTTACCTCCTCGCCTCCTAAACGGTAAAATATACTGTAACGAAGTCCGTATCTAAGATTTAATTTTTCAGTAATCTGATGCTCAAAATCCAGATAAACAGAAGATTCAAACGCATATTTTTTGTCAAGCTGTTTGTAATTAAACTGCGAGTCAGAACTTGTTGGCTGTACCGTTCCAGGATTAAATGTATAATACTGACCGTCAACTCCGTAGTTTAATTTGAACTTATCTGAAAATGTTTGATTCCAGTTATTTTTGAAACCATAAGTGGTAATCGTATTATCCCACTCAAAATTTTCTGTTGTAATTCCAAGATTAAAATTATAATCGCTGTAGAAAGCAGACAGATTGGTGTTTAAGTTATCAGAAAATTTATGTTTCCAGCTTAAGATTCCCATTTTGTTTCCGAAAGTGCTCGAAAAACGGTCATTAATATCAAAGACATCATTTCCTAAATATCCCGAAAAAGCGATACTATTATTAGCTCCCAGACGATAATTCAGTTTTGCATTGATATCATAAAACATAGCTGAATTATTATTGTCAGCCAGTTTTAAAAATAAGTGCGCATAAGAAGCACGCCCCGCAATTATGAACGAACCTTTTCCTTTGGTGATTGGTCCCTGAGCTAATAAACGACTTGAAATTAAACCAATTCCACCATTTACTTTATAATTTTGAAAATCTCCGGTTTGCTGGTTCACATCTAAAACAGACGAAACGCGTCCTCCAAATTTAGAAGGAATTCCTCCTTTATATAAATCTAAACTGCTGACAACATCGGCATTAAAAACCGAGAAAAAACCAAACATATGCGAATCACCATAAACCGGGGCTCCGTCCAAAAGAATTAAATTCTGATCGGCAGCGCCACCACGCACGTTAAAACCCGATGAAGCTTCTCCGGCATTGGTAACACCCGGCAAAGTCAATAATGATTTTAACGGATCCGGCTCCCCCATGGCAACCGGAATTCGTTTTATTTCTTCCATAGACAGTTTGTTCACACTCATTTGAGTATTTCTAACATCAACTGCTTTTGTATTGGTTATAATTACCTGATCTAATTGCTGACTATCAGATTCCAGATTAAAATTGATCCTTACATCATCAGAAACGGTGATTTGTTTTTCTTTGTTTTTTAGACCTACATAACTAATGGCAACTGTATAAGTTCCTTTGTCCAGCTCAATCTCATACATTCCGTTTCTGTCTGTAGTAACGCCACTTGCAAGTTCTACAATATAAACATTGGCGCCAATAACAGGCTCTTTATTTTCTTCAAGAATTTGTCCTGTAAGCTTATTTTTTTTTTTCGTTGTTTTAAAGGATTTCTGTTTAACAAAAATATTATTGCCAACTATCGAAAACTGAACAGATGCACTCTTATTTAGTTCAGTAATAAGATCATCTACACCAATATTAGTATACGACTTTTTTTGATTAAAGTATTTTTTGCTGGTATCAATCTGATCTGTGAAGGCAAATTTATAATCGGTCTGGTTCTCAATTTGTTTGAAAAATTCTTTGAGCGTGGCATTTTGATCTACAGTTATCGTAACCTTTTGAGAAAACATACTAAAACTGATGAAAAAAAAGCATGCTGAAATTATATGCTTCATGAAATTTTGTATTTTTGAATAATTAATTAAATAGAATAGCACTTTGCTATCCTGATAATGAGGAGGATGTGTAGTTTCGCGGCTAGTGCATCCTTTTCTTTTTTATTGAAAACTGATTTGTTTTACGTCATCTTTTATTTCAAAGTTTAGGTTATACATTTCTGATATTAATTGAACAATTGTTTTTAAATCTTCTTTTTTATTAATTCTAAGCGTAATTCGCTGGTTATTATATTCTTCTGGAATAATCATTTTATACCCATAATTTGTCTCGATATAAGTGCTAACATCTGCTAATTTCTGGTTATCAAAATCTTTAAATCGGTTAAAATCCTCAACCAGACACGTTTTGTTTCCGTAAGTAAATTTTTCTCCCGGTTTCAGTATCCATTTTTCGGATTGTCCTTTTACATTCATCTGAACGCTTCCTTCATAAAGTGCAACAGTTACTTCTTTTGCTGTATTTCCTTTAACAGTAAAAGAAGTTCCTAACACTGTCGTTGTAGTTTCATTGCAAAAAACCTGAAAAGGATGTTTCTTGTCTTTTTTTACTTTAAAATACGCTTCACCTTCTATTTCTATCTTTCTGTTAACCTCAAAATTATTAGCATATACAATTTTAGAATTCGGATTTAATTCTACTTTGGAACTATCCGGAAGGATTACCATTTTGATTGTAGAAGTAGTATTTTCAATCACATTCGAAGCCACTAAAATATTATCGTCCAAAGGGCCTTTGCTCAGATAAATTCCGGTTCCGACAAACATAAATACCAAAACTGCTGCAGCGGCTGCATAATAAAGCCACGGTTTAGATTTCTTTTTCTGTGGAGGAAAAGCTTTCGCCTGAAACTCTTTCCACGAAGACTCTTTGTCGCTATCAGAATGCGAAACGGGTTTTTCGTCCCAGATTTTTTTTAATTCTTCTTCTATATTTTTATCATCCATAATTTTGGAGCGTTAAAGTTTCTGACAATAAAATCCCTGCTTGGTAAAAACACCATAAACCATTTCCTTAATCTCTCTGTTGGTTTCAATTTTGAGAACATGATTATGATCTTCAAAATCTAAATTCATGATACAATCAGAAATAACGAATTGCAAAAGAGACACAATAAATCTTGCATCTTCTCTTGTAGTAACATCTGTTTTATAAGATTCAGTTTTCATTTCTATCGCTTGTTTTTATATATAACAAACGACATTGGAAAAGTTCCTAATGGTTTTCGATTTTTTTTCGAATAAATTTACTGGCAAGGTAAATATGATTGGCAATTGTCTTTTCAGAAAGGTCTGTCATTGCGGCAATCTCCTTATAACTAAGGTTTTCCAGTTTATGCAAAGTAAATATTTTTTGTTGCTGCTCCGGAAGCTCATTTATAAAACTATGAAGCTTTTCTTGTCTTTCTTCAAAAACTCCGGTTTCGGTTTCTTCTTCGGCAATCTCGATATTGAGTGGTTCGAGCTGAATTATTTTATTTTCCCTGTTTAAATGATTCAGGATGATGTTTTTACTGATCACAAATAATTGCTTATCAAATAAAACATCTTCATTTAACAATTCCCTTTTATCATAAAGTCTTAAAAAAGTTTCCTGAACAAAATCTTCAGGACGCAAAACTTTTAAATCAAATCGTTTTGCAAGATGGATTAGTTTGTCATAATAATCAAGGTAAACTTGCTTAAAAGAAGCCTCGTTACCTTTTTTTAGGTTTATTATTAACTTTCTGTTTTCCATACCGTGGTTGCTAACACATTAAACTCAGAGATTCTAAAATTATTGTCTTTTAGATAGATTGTGTTGCTTTTGATTATTTGACGCAAAAATTATTTTTAGTTACAACTAATTTCATTTTACGGCAGTACAAAGAACAGAAATTTATTAATCTGATATGCGTTTTTTAGAGAAAAAAACACAAAAAAGATTCCTGTAAAAAAACTATTAATTTATTTGAAAACAGTTACAGTATCAGTAAGATTTTCGCTCATAATGAAAGCTGTAATAAAATCTTTTACTTCGTTTCTTGATTCAATTGCTGTTTCAAATGAATTAATATGATATTCATCGTCCTGATCCAGAATATGGATTATTTCGGTATAGCCTTTAGATATTAAACTCCCTTTTAATTTAATAATATTAAACTGTTGACGGCCGTCTAATTCTTTTCGCACTTTAAGTTTTATAGCTCTTTCCATTTATTAATATTTTAAATTAATTCCCTTACAATCTGTATATCAAATATAAACATTAATTGTTGCCACACATCAGTTTGAAAAATACTTAACAC
>SEBM01000333.1 GCA_004296145.1 Flavobacterium sp. | reverse complement strand
CAGATTAAAGGATTAAAATGATTAATCTTTTAATCTGTGGTTATATATTTAAAATTACTTGTTTCTGATGGTTTTAATAAGATCTAAAACTCTGATCGTTTCTTTTTCTATTGTATCATAAGCATCGTAATCCATTACTTTTTTGCTTATTAATTTGCTTCCCATTCCAACTGCCGAAACTCCAGCCGAAAACCAACTCTGAATACTTTGTAAAGTAGTTTCTACGCCGCCTGTTGGCATGAAAATCAGGTTTGGAAAAATGTCTTTTATACCGCTCAAAAAATCAGGGCCTAAAATATTTCCGGGAAATAATTTGATAAGTTTTATTCCTGCATTTTCAGCCGTAATTATTTCTGTTGGCGTCATGCAACCCGGAGCGTAAAGAATTTCTTTACTTCTTAAAAAATCGGCAACTTCGGCAACAAAACCCGGGCTGATAAAAAAGTCAGCGCCAATATTGTAAAATTCTTCTGCCTGTTCAATATTTTTTATAGTTCCAATTCCTAAAAGCATTCCCGGTAATTCGGCATTTCGCACTTCGACCATTTTTTTGAAATTCGATACTGCTTCGGGACCACGATTGGTATATTCCACGGCTTTGATTCCGGATTTATACAACACTTTTAGAATCGCTACACTTTTATTTTCATCGGTATTGAAATACAATGGAAGAATTCCCTGATTTACAATAACATCTATTGAATTTTGAATAGTACTCATAGCTTATATTTTTACTTTAAAAACAACTTTTTTTAATAAACCTTCGCCAATCATTGCGGCGTGTACATCTTCGGGAAACAAAATGGCAAACTGGTTTTCCTGCAATTGAAAAAACATATCCGGAGCATCATGAAAGAAGCGTACATCTCTTTCGTCACTATAATCTCCATTTGGACTAATACATTTTTCTCTTGGTTTCCAGGCAAAAGTTTCCGGCCCTTTTATAGAAATCTGAATGTCAATATTCTTATCGTGGCATTCAAAACCTTTTATACTTTCTTCTCTGGTCGAACCTTCTCCGGCAATTACAATTATTTTTAAACCTTCCGTTATTTCAAAAGACCCTTCTTCGAGTTTTGAAATATCATTTTGGTTGACATAATCAAATGCTTTTTTGAAGTTCGGGTGCAGGCTGTGGTATTTTGCCGAATTATGTAATGAATCGATTATCATCTTTACTGGTTTTAAATTGTTATTTAACACTAAGTATATAAGCTTTTTATAAACTTTTCTCAATCCTAAAGTTACGCTTTTTTTAAATGATTTTTATACTGATGTGTAAATTACGTGTACGCACACGGATTTTTACAAATGTATATAAAAAGTTATCTAAAACAACTTATCTTTGATAAAAAAAATTAATTTTACGCACTTTCAAAAGTGCTTTAACTTAAAAATAAACAATATCATAACGATAAAAAAAATAGCAGAATTAGCCAACGTTTCACCGGGAACTGTCGACAGAATTATTCATAATCGTGGACAGGTCGCGCAGGAAAACGTAGATAAAGTAAATGCTATCATTGAAAAATACGGTTACAAACGCAACATTCTGGCAAGTAATCTGGCTCTGAATAAAAAGTTTCGTTTTGCTGTTTTTTTACCTAAATATGAAAATCTCGAATACTGGAAAAGTCAGATTATCGGTATAGAAAAAGCAGCGGTGGAATTTGTCAAATTTGGCGTTGCGCTGGAGTATTTTTTTTACGATTTTAATATTACTTCTTTTAAAGAATCCGTAAAAAAGGTTTTAGACTTTGAATGTGACGGATTATTATTTGCTCCAATATTTTATGAGGAATCTGTTCGGTTTTTGAATGAATACGAAAAAAAGAATATTCCTGTTGTCATGATTGATTCGAACATAAAAATCAATCAGGAGCATGCATATGTAGGTCAGGATGCTTTCCAGAGTGGATATCTTGCAGGAAGACTCATTAGTTTTGCCGTAAAAAACGAAAGACAGGTTTTGATTTTTAAAATTACCAGAGAAATAGAAAGTACTTCTGTTTATCTGCAACGCATTGACGGATTTTATTCTTTCTTTAAAGATCATGATGAACTGACGAATTTTAAATTCTCAGAAATAACCATAAAAGATTCCGGAATAGATCAGTTGAGTATGGAAATGTTTTCTGGTATCAACAGTGTTTTTGTTCCGAATTCAAGAGCGTATATTGTGGCGAGATTTTTAGATAAAAACAATATCAAAGGTGTCAGAATTATCGGTTACGATTTATTAAAAGATAATATTGAATACCTCAATAAAGGAATAATTGATTTTCTAATCAATCAAAGACCTGAAGAACAGGGTTATATGGGAATCAATCATTTGTATAAAAAACTGGTATTGCAGGAACCCGTAGAAAACACTCATTATATTCCGCTGGAAATTATTTTGAAGGAGAATTATTTTCCGGTGAAGAAGTAAAAACCAAAAGAATTCACGTCATTTTGTGTCATTTCGACGAAGGAGAAATCACACTAGAAATTCCGCAAAAAAAATCGACAATCTTTGTGGTTACGAGTGTGATTTCTCCTTCGTCGAAATGAAACAACTACATGGAAACTTGTAAATTTTTAAATTAAAAAAACCTTTGCGACCTTTGCGTAAACCCTGGCGCTCCTTGCGGTTAACCCAAAAAAAATAAGCAATTATGTTAGGGTTTCACCTTCACAACCAAAGGATTATTTATTTTCTCAGCAAATGAACTCAAATACGTTTCCCATTCTTTTTTAGTCTGATACGGACTTCCTTTTTTCCATCCAAAACCAACATAATAAACAACTTTATTGTCTTTAACTTTTAAATTTCCGTACAGATTGCTTAAATCTTTTTCGTCTGTTACATGATTATCAAAACTTTTCAAAGTTCCTTTTGCAGCAACCAATCCCGTTCCGATTTCAGAATCATCGATTGGTTCCCAATGACTTAACCAGCCTTCTTTTATGTTGGTTCCGATTGTCCCTTTTTTATCGTGAAGCGTTATTCCGGCGGCAATTGATTTTGTCCCCGTAATATTAATTTCAAAACGGGAAAGCTGACTTCCGTAATCAAGACTGATTAATTTTGATTCAGTTATTTTATTTCCTTTTGCATCCCAATCGGCATAGGTCAGGATAAAACTCGTTCTGATTGGTCCGTTTGTAATGGTTTTCCAGCTAATAAAATTTTTAGAAAAATAATATTTCCCGTCTACATTTACGGCAATTCCGCCAATTCCGCGGCTGTCACCTACGTGAAAATTATCCAGACCTTCACCCGTATCTTTATGATACGTTCCGGTTCCGTTCGTTGCTTTTTCGTACCATTTATTTATGATCGGATAATCCACTCTTTTTAGCCAGGCATCAATTCCGCTGGTCAGAGTTCCGCCGGCAATATTTTCTTCTACCATTTTTTGTGCGACAGGTCCGTAAGTTCTAAAAGCGACTTTATTATTTTCCCACGCATAATCGTCGGTACGCTCAGGAACAAAGCGCGAATAACAGCTTATAACTTTAGATGTTGAAGGATTTGTTCCGATAAGAACCTCAAAATCCTGTTTAGAAGAAGCTTTGATTTTTGGTTGAAATAACAATAAATCCGCAGTTCCGTCTGCATCATTATCAACTGTTTGTGTTTCTAAAAAAGAATTATTCCCGACCTCTTTTATAACATAATCTTCGAGTTTGGCATCGACGTTTAAACCTAAAGATTTTTTGGTCAGTTCGACTGTTTCAAATGCTCTGTCAACTTTTAAATGGTTTGTGATGGTAATGATTTTCTTTTGGGAGTGACTTGTAAAACTTCCGGCAAGAATTGCGATGTATAAAAGATGTTTTTTCAAAATGTACGATTTAAATTTCGACTTTGTTTATTTCATAAAAATACAAATCAAAAAGGATACACAAATACGCAATAGGAGTAAATATGTACAGATTCTTGACAATGAGAAAGATTCATAAAATTGTTACTAATTTAAATCCTATCTTTAAGTATTAAAAATGAATACTATGAAACAAAGCGCCGGAATATTAGCCTATAAATTTGTAGACAAAACGATCCTTTTCTTTTTAGTCCATCCGGGCGGTCCGTTTTGGAAAAATAAAGATTTAGAAAGCTGGTCGGTTCCAAAAGGAGAATTTGCGGATGGCGAAGATCCGCTGGATGCTGCGATACGTGAATTTAAGGAAGAAACGGGTTTTGAGGTCGACGGCGATTTTATAAAGCTGGAATATGTCAAACTTAAATCGGGTAAAATTGTACATGCATGGGCGGTAGAATTTGATCTTGACGAAACTTTAATAAAAAGCAATGATTTTGAAATGGAATGGCCTCCAAAGTCTGGTAAACTCCAAAGTTTTCCGGAAGTGGATCGCGGCGAATGGTTTCAGACTGCCGACGCCTTAAAAAAGATAAATCCCGCGCAGGCTGATTTTATTGTACAGATGATTTCCAAAGTTTCGTCTTCGCTTTAAAAAGAGCTTCTGTTTACGGGATATTTTTTGTACTTTACATTTTGGTTTTAAAAATGTAAAGAAAAATTATGGACGTTAAATGTATTATTTTTGATTGTGACGGCGTTTTAGTCGATACCGAAAAAATTGGCAACGGAATATTGTTAGCAATGGCTCAGGAGCACGGATTTGAAATGGAAATTGAAGATGCCTACCGCCAATTTAACGGTCGAAATTTAAAAGACTGTTTTCGCCACATTGAAGAAGCAATCGATCAAAAACTTCCCGAGAATTTTGAAACCGAATATCGCGAGAAAATTCCATATTGTGTAGCTTCAAGCGGACCGGTTGAAAAAATCCGTTTAAATCTTGAAGTGGCGGGTTTACTGGATAAATTTGAAAACAAAATATTCAGTTCGTATCAAATCAACAGCTGGAAACCGGAACCCGGAATTTTTCTGCATGCAGCAAAAGAAATGGGTTTTGAAGTTCAGGACTGTATTGTTTTGGAAGACAGCAAAGCGGGTGTAAAATCAGGAGTCAGCGGCGGTTTTAAAGTGTATGGTTTTGCGAATGGATTTAATAACGAAGATCTGGAGGAAGAAGGAGCAATCCTTTTTAATAGTTTTGAAGAATTAAGCAGACTGCTGAAAATCTAATTCAGTAGAAATAATAATCATAAAAAAAAGCTGTCCATTTCGGACAGCTTTTTTAGTTGTGTTGAAGTTTAGAATTAATTTATTTTAACCAAATGTGCTTCAATGGCAGCTCTTTGTGGTTCGTATTGTGCAGGAAGTTTTAAGTTTTTACCTAATTCTTCTAAGCTTTCGTCTACTGTAAATCCCGGATTGTCGGTAGCGATTTCAAATAAAACTCCCCCCGGTTCTCTGAAATAAAGAGAGTGGAAATATTGTCTGTCAATTTGTGGTGTGATAGACAACCCGTATGCTTCGATTTTTTCACGGAAGTGCATTAATATTTCGTCATTTTTTACACGGAAAGCTACGTGGTGAACGGTTCCGTTGGCATTTAAACCACGTTTTTCATCAGCAAGTTCTACTAAATCAACAATAGCGGCATTTTCTACGGCATCAGTTGCATAACGGTAACGGTTTACATCCTGATCAATTAGTTTATATCCAAATATTTCAGTTAAAACCGCAGCAGTTGCTTTGATGTCGTTTAGAGTCAAAGTGATGTTATGAAAACCTCTTGTTGCCACATCAGCTTTTACTTCGTCAGTTTCCCAGGCTTTTCTGTTATCTTCTGTTTTAGATTCGATTAACTCTAATTTTAATCCATCAGGATCTAAGAAAGTCAGGTATTTTTCTCCGAATTTTTCAGAAGGTTTGTTATAAATCACATTGTATTGTTCGAAACGTTTTTGCCAGAAATCAAGACTTCCTTTTGGAACAGAATAACCAATTTCTGTAGCCATTCCTGAACCTTTTCTTCCTTGTTGAATTCCTTCTCCCCAAGGGAAAAAAGTTAAAATAGTTCCTGCGCTTCCTGCTTCGTCACCAAAGTAAAAATGGTATGTTCCCGGATCGTCAAAATTCACTGTTTTTTTGATGAATCGTAATCCTAATATTTTTGAATAAAAGTTAAAGTTGCGTTTAGCGTCACCTGCAATTGCAGTAATATGGTGTAAGCCTAAAATTTTATTTTCCATGGTATTTTTTATATTAAATTGTTGTTTGATTTTTCT
>SEBM01000332.1 GCA_004296145.1 Flavobacterium sp. | reverse complement strand
CCTTTTGAACTTGATCTTTGGGAAACCAACGGACATTCGGGCAGCGATTATGCTTCTTTTACAGCAAAAGGAATTCCGATTATGACTTTCTTTAGCGGATTTCATGAAGATTATCATACGCCTCGTGATCAGGCTTCAAAATCAGATTTAGAAAAAGAAAAAGATGTTCTGGCTATTGTCAACAATTGCATTTTAAAATTTATAGAAACTTATCCATCAACCAAATAAACCGTCATGTTATGAAAAAACTCTTTTTTATTATTGCGCTAAGCTTTTTTTGTATTTCGATACAGGCTCAAAATGCAAAAGGAAAATTATTTATAATTGGCGGCGGCGACCGTTCTGATGATTTAATGAAACAGGTTTTGCAAGTCGCAGAATTAGCTCCGAAAGATTATATCGTGGTTTTGCCAATGTCGAGCGAAGAACCGGACAGTTCGTTTATCTTTTTTAAAACACAAATGGTAAAATTAACTTCAAACCCAATTGTGATGCTGAATTTCAACAAAGAAACAGCACAAAATAAAACACTTACAGATTCGGTACAAAAAGCCAAACTGATTTTTATAAGCGGTGGCGATCAAACCCGTTTTATGAATGTTGTTCATAATACCCCGATAAAAACCGCTATTCTGAAAGCGTATGAAAACGGAAGTACGATTTCAGGAACCAGCGCCGGAGCTGCCGTAATGTCTGAAAAAATGATTACGGGAAATCAAAAATTAGAAAAAGAATATTCAGGAACTTTTGACAATATCCGATATGACAATCTCGAAACTACAGAAGGTTTGGGTTTGTTAAAAACAGCCATAATCGATCAGCATTTTTTAAAAAGAAACCGTTACAACCGTCTGATTTCCGGCTTGGCAGAATTTCCGGATTTAACCGGAATCGGCATTGACGAAGCGACCGCTATTATCGTAAGAAACAATCAGGTAGAAGTTGCCGGAGAAAGCGAAGTGATTGTCATGCGAAAACCAAAAGGGATTCAGAAAGCGAAAAAAGGAAATCTGATTTCGATAGAAAAACTTGAAATGAGTATTTATAACGCCGGACAAAAATTTAATATTAAATAAAGATGTTGAGTTCTAAATTTTTAAAAATCACATTCGCAATCTTTTGCATTAGTTTTCAGCTTTCTGCACAGAAAATCAGTTCAAAAGAAATAGCGCGTCTTGAAAAAGCGGCACAGCAGGTAACTATAATTCGTGATAATTGGGGAATTCCGCATATTTACGGAAAAACCGATGCAGACGCTGTTTTTGGTTTGTTGTATGCGCAATGTGAAGACGATTTTAAACGAATCGAATTGAATTACATCGAAAAACTCGGCCGTCTTTCTGAAATAAAAGGACAATCGGTTTTGTATAATGATTTAGAAATCCGCCTTTTGATTGATGCTTCTGATGCAAAATCAGATTATAAAAAAGCTCCGACATGGCTTAAAAAACTTTTGAATAGTTATGCCGATGCCATTAATTTTTATCTGTACAAACATCCCGAAACAAAACCGGCACTTTTAACTCATTTTGAACCGTGGTATCCGCTTTTATGGACGGACGGAAGTATTGGCGCCATTAGTACTGCTGATCTTTCGACAGGAGAATTGAAAGCTTTTTATTCGGGAAACAATGATAAAGTAGCTTATGTAGAAAGGGAAAAATATGTGCAAACGGGTTCGAACGGTTTTGCTTTTGCGCCATCAAAAACGGCTGACGGAAATTCGATTTTATATATTAATCCGCATACTACGTTTTATTTCAGACCCGAAGTTCAGGTTACAAGCGAAGAAGGTTTGAATGTTTATGGAGCCGTAACCTGGGGACAATTTTTTATTTATCAGGGATTTAATGAAAATTGCGGATGGATGCACACATCAGCAAACGTGGATGTTGCAGATATGTACGCCGAAAAAATAACCAATAAAAACGGAAAACTTTTTTATGAATTTGATAAAAAATTATTGCCGGTTATTGAAAAAGAAATCACGATAAATTATTCTGAAAACGGGAAATTGATTCCGAAGAAATTCAAAACTTATTTTACCAATAACGGTCCGATTATGGCAAAACGGGACGGAAAATGGATTAGCCTGAAATCTGAAAATCGTTCTATGACCAGTTTAATTCAAAGTTGGGTCAGAACAAAATCAAATAATTTTGATGACTATAAAAAAGCAATGGATTTGAAAGCCAATACATCCAACAATACGGTTTATGCTGATAATAAAGGAAATATTGCGTATTGGCACGGCAATTTTATTCCGATCAGAGATAAATCGCTCAACTGGTCAAAAGTAGTTGACGGATCAATTTCTTCTACACAATGGAAAGGTTTACACGAAGTTGACGAAACGGTTCATTTGTATAATCCGTCAAATGGCTGGATTCAGAATTGTAATTCGACTCCTTATTCTGCAGCAGGAGAAAATAGTCCAAAAGAAGAAAACTACCTTCCGTATATGGCACCCGATGGAGAGAATTTCAGGGGAATAAATGCTGTCCGAATTTTTAGCAAAGGCAGTAATTATACTTTAGACAAAGTTATTGCAGATGGTTACGACAGTAAATTATCCATTTTTGAAGTTTTGATACCGAGTCTGGTGAATGTTTTTAATCAGATTCCAAAAAGAGAAGATGCAGAATATCAGACATTAGCGGAAGCTGTTTCTATTCTCAAAAATTGGGATTATTATGCTAAAGAAAACTCTGTTGCTACGACGCTTGCGGTAGAATGGGCCTACAAATTAGATCCAATTATCCAAAAAGCGTATATTGATGAAGGCGAACTGGATCAGGTAGAAAACACGATTAATTTTGCTAAAAATGCAAATGAATCGCAAATGATTCCGCAACTGCAAACTGTCATTAAAGAATTGCAATCGAAATGGGGAAATTGGAAAGTTGTTTGGGGAGATATAAACCGTTTTCAGCGTTCAAGCGGAGATATTGATTTGAAATATGACGACAATAAACCAAGTTTGCCAATTGGTTTTGGACCGGGTTCATGGGGAAGTTTGCCTTCTTTTAAAAGCAATTATCAAAACAACTCCAAAAAACGTTACGGTTACAACGGCAACAGTTTTATTTGTGCGGTTGAATTTGGATCAAAAATAAAAGCAAAATCTTTATTAGCCGGAGGAAATAGCGGAGATATAAATTCTAAACATTTTGATGATCAGGCAGAAATGTACCAAAAAGGTCAGTTTAAAGATGTTTTATTCTATAAAGAAGATGTTTTAAAACATGCTGAGAAAACCTATCATCCGGGCGAATAATTTTCATTCTTCAATAATTAAAATGAAACCTTGAAAGAAATATCTTTCGAGGTTTTTTTGTAGCATAATATTTCTGATATTTGTTTAAAATTGTAAAACTATGAAAAATTCAGCGCTTCTTCTCTTCGCTACTATACTGTTTTCTAACACTATAAATGCACAATTAAAAACCGTAAAATATGCTGACGGCAATCAGGCATTAAATGGTTTATTCATAAAATCTGCCAAAAAAAGCAGTAATAATCCGGGAATTTTACTTTTACCGGCCTGGCTCGGAATTGACAATGCATCAAAAGGTATTGCAGAAGAATTATCAAAATTAGGGTACCATGTTTTTATCGCTGATATCTATGGTGAAGGAAATTATCCAAAAAATACTGCGGAAGCCGGAAAGCTTGCGGGCTATTATAAAACCAACTTTGCAGACTATCAAAAAAGAATCAATGCCGCTTTACAGGAATTAGTAAAATCAGGAGCCAATGCCGATAATGTTGTAGCTATTGGATATTGTTTTGGAGGAACCGGTGTTCTTGAAGCTGCCCGCGCACATCTTAACGTAAAAGGTGTGGCTTCTTTCCACGGTGGATTAGGTAAAGATGCTGCAAGAGCTGTTGAACCTATAACAACTAAAGTTTTGGTTTGTCACGGTGCTGATGATCCTTTTGTTTCAAAAGAGGAAATAACAGCTTTTCAACAGGAAATGCGCGATTCTAAAGCGGATTGGCAAATGATTTATTATGCAAATTCTGTACACTCTTTTACCAATCCCGAAGCAGGAAATGATAACTCAAAAGGTGCTGCTTATAATCCTGTAGCAGCAAAAAGATCTTTTGAGCATTTACAGCTTTTTTTAAGTGAAGTTTTAAAGAAATAATCTCAAAAAATAAACTACCCAAAACCAAAATCAACCGAATACCAATGTCACATAGTAAAATTAGAGAAGACAAAACCTGTCTGAATTGCAGGCATGTTGTAGAACAAAAATTCTGTCCAAACTGTGGTCAGGAAAACAGTGATTCCAGAAAAACATTCCACCATTTATTTATCCATTTTTTTGAAGATTTAACGCATTATGAAAATGCTTTCTGGAAGACAATCAAAAATTTACTTTTTAAACCTTCCACTCTAACCAAAGAATATCTTTCCGGAAAAAGACTGTCTTATTTAGCGCCGGTTCGTTTATATATCTTTATCAGTTTTATTACTTTTTTATTACTTGCAATGTTTCCAAGTAAGGTAAGCGATAAGGTTGATAAAAGTGAAAAAGAATTAAACAAGGAAATGGAAAAAGCCAATATCAAAATTGGTAATGCAGAAAATGATAAATATTTCCATTTTAAAACAATGAAAGAAATTGATTCTGTTCAAAAATACGGAAAAGAAAAAGACAAGCTTAACGCTAGTAGTTATTGGATTACTGAAAAAGCAATACACGTGACTGAAAAATATACAAAAAAAGAGATTTATGAAAAATTTGTAGAATCATTCTTTCACAATCTTCCTAAAATTTTATTCATTATTATGCCGTTTTTTGC
>SEBM01000331.1 GCA_004296145.1 Flavobacterium sp. | reverse complement strand
GATATTAATTATGTAAATCAATCAAAAAATTATGAAACAGACTTGGCTTTCTTTCAAAGTAATTTAGCATTAATAAAAAATCAAACAAATAATTACAAAAATTCAAATCATGAAAAACAGAAACTTTTTATACGTATTAGCACTTAGCTTAGGAATGTTTGCTACATCTTGCAGCAACGATGACAACGAAGGAGAAACAATTATCCCACTAGAAGGAACTTATAATTTAAGTAAAACAGGTACAGCAGATAGCAATGGTAATGAAACCTTAATTGATGCACCACAAAATCAAGCTGGATGCAGTAGAGATTATTTAGAATTAAGAGTAAGTAATAAAGCAGTTATAGGAGATTATAATGGTACTAGTTGTGCTTTAACTACAACGGAAGGGACTTATGTAAGATCTCATAATGATTTAACGGTTACGGTTGGTGCTCTAAGTACAACCAGCGATATCATGAATCTTACTAACAAAGAATTGAAATTAAAAAATAAAGCTACTGGTGTTATCACAGTTTATACCAGATAGTAAAACGCTTTGAGCTCAGAACCTGATTTTATATTGGGAATTAAACGGAAACGACTTGTGAAGTTGTCTCCGTTTTTTTGTTTTGTTTTATAAAGTTAGTTTGCAGGAATGTAAATATCAAAAGTAGCGCCTTTGTTTAATTCGCTTTTAGCGGTAATATATCCGTTATGGTTTTCTACAATTTTTTTAACGATTGCCAGACCAATTCCGGTTCCGTTATAAAGTTCTCTTCCGTGTAAACGTTGGAAAACTTCAAATATTTTTTTGTTGTATTGCTGATCAAAGCCAATACCATTATCTGAAATACTGATATGACAATATTTTTTTTCGTTAGAAAGAGAATCGTTTGTAAAATTTCCTGCGTTCTCTATTTTACTGGTGATTTTTATATATGGAGCTGCATCAGGTTTAGAAAATTTAATGGAATTGCTTACCAGATTATATATTAATTGCCTGAACTGAAACGGGATAATGTTTACTTCGCAGGATTGACTATTTTCTATAACACCATTTTTTTGCTCCAGTTCTTCTCTTAAATCTCCCCGAACTTCATTAATAATTTCAGAAAGATCTGTTTTTTCGAATATTCGTTCCTGAACATTTGTTCTCGAGTAAGAAAGTAAATCATTTATTAAAGTCTGCATTCGCTGTGCGGCATTTTGCATTCGCTGAAATTTATCTTTTCCGCTATCTGATAAATTATCCAATTCCCTGTCCATGATTTGTGAAGCAAAAGTTTGGATTTTTCTAAGCGGTTCCTGCAAATCATGACTTGAGATATAAGTAAAAGACTGAAGTTCTTTATTCATCTTTTCAAGATCAATATTATTTTGTTCCAGTTCTTTTGTACGTTCAAAAACCTGTTGTTCCAGTTCGTGTGTAAAAGCTTTTTCATTCTGGATATCAGTAAAAGCACCAACCCATTTTATAATTTTATTGTTTTCATCTAAAACAGGTTCACCAATAACGGCATGCCATCTGTAGCTTCCGTCTTTTGATTTTACCCTGACATCTGTTCTGTACGCCACTCCGGTTTCGAGACTATTTGCCCATGTTTTAATGTTTCCTTCATAATCATCAGGATGAATAACGGCTTTCCATTCTGCTTCACCTTTTGGATGAATTCCTGTGTAATCAAACCATTTTCCTGAGGCAAATAGAGCGTTTCCAAATTCGTCAGTTTCCCAGATTAATTGCGGAATACTTTCAGTAAGAGAACGGAAACGTTTCTCACTTTCTTCGATTTTTTTTCTGGCCTCGACTTTTTCTGTTACATCAATTATGGTAATTTTTATTCCGGAAATAGTTCCGTCTGATTCCCGCATTGGCGCATATTCAAAATCGATATAAAATTCATGTCTCTCATTTTCTCCATTAATAAAAAGTAAAGATTCAGATTCAGCATGTTCTTTTCCGGTTTTATAAACATCATGTAAAAGCTTCTCGTATTTCTGCTCTTTCAGTTCAGGAAATACTTCAAATATTCTTTTGCCCTGAACATCGCTTTCTTTTTTTCTCCAGATATTTTTTAGCAACGCCACATTTACCATTTCGATAATCATATCGTTGCCACGAAGTATAGCCTTTGGAACCGGCGACTGCATAACGAGGTTACGGAATCTTTTTTCGCTTTCTTCAATCTCTTGCTGGTATTTTTTTTCGGCTGTAATATCCCTTGCCGTTCCTAATAATTTTTCGGGCTGGTTTTCTTCATCATAAAAAACACTTCCTTTGGCTTCTACCCAGTGAATAGACTGATCATCCCAAATTAAACGCGCTTCATAATGAAGATATCCTGAAGTAAGAGCATCCTGAAAAGCTTTTTGTCTGATAGGCATATCATCAGGATGAACATGTTTAACCAATTGTTCATGGGTTAATTTGCTGTTATCTTTATTTCCGGTAACAATTTCGAGATATCTTTTAGAATAAGTAACTTCATTTCTTTTCGGATACAATTCCCATGTGCCAAGTTCACTGGCTTCAACAATTATATTAAGTCTTTCTTCGTTTAGTTCGGTTTTTGTTTTGGCTTCGACCTTTTCTGTTACATCGGTTACGGTTACAATAATTCCCGATATTTCTCCATTTTCTTCTTTTAAGGGATGATACAGAAAATCAAAAAAGTAAATTTCTTCCTGTTTGCCATATCGGATCAAAGGAATTGGCACTTCATTACCGTGATAGGGAATTCCGGTTTCTAAAACACCTTTGAGTAATGGATTTACAATTTCCTCAACTTCTGGTAAGGAATCAAAAAGTGGTCGTCCGACAAAAGTTTCTTCTTCTCTGCCAACCAGTTTTAAGTACGATTCGTTGGCCATTTCTACCATATAATCAGAGCCACGCAAAATTGTGATTCCAACGGGAGCTTGTTTTACAGTATCACGAAAACGTTTGTCACTTTCTTCTATTTTTTTCTTGGCAATATTCAGATCCGTAAGATCGACGCCCGTATTCATTACACCATAAATACTTCCATTAATATCATACAGCGGAGTCAGACTGTAATTAAAATAATGCGTTCTAAGTTTTCCGTCAATGGTCAGGTCAAGAGGTGTATTGGTTGTATGAAAAGATTGTCCAGTATTATAAACCGCTTTAATCTGTTCAAATACCAACTGATTATCAAGCTCCGGTAAAACATCTTTAAAAGATTTTCCGATGACATCACTTCCTTTTCCCCATAAACTAATAATAGATTCGTTGGCCAGCTCTACCATCATATCTTCACCAACATACACCGCAATCGGAAAAGGGGCATTTTCTACAATCTGTCTTATTTTTTGTTCACTCTGTACAACTTTTCCACGCGCCAAAACCTGTGCTGTTACTTCAATTGCAATGGCTACGATTCCAGATATAGACCCGTCAGGCTCTTTTAAGGCTTCGTATACAAAATTGATATAAGTATCTTCCAATTGACCGTTTCTTGGCAGTTGGACCAATTGTTCGTTTGCAGTAAATTTTTCTCCGGTAATAAAAACAGTATTCAGTAAATCTTCCAGATACTTATTTTTTGTTTCCGGTAATGCTTCAAAAATGGGTTTGTTAATTACATCTTCACTTTTTAATCCCCATAATTCAACCATGTGTTTATTGGCGATTTCAACAACATGATTTTTTTCTCTAAACACACACATGGCAACAGGCGCCTGCATGATATTGTTTATAAACCTTGCATTACTTTGTTTTAAAGCTTCTGCTGTTTTTTTCTTATCTGTAGTTTCAATGACGGTCACTAAAATTCCGCCAACTTCTCCGTTTTCTTTTTTGATCGGACTGTATGAAAAATCAAAATAACATTCTTCTATAAATCCGTTTCTGTCCAATGGCACCATAAAGTCAGGAAAACTAACTGCTTTGCCTTTCATTACTTCACTAAACATTGGACCGATAATGTCCCAAATTTCAGAAAAAGTTATTTCAGAACTTATTCCTAAAGCATCAGGATGTTTGGTTACACCAAGAATCGGACGAAAACCGTCATTGTATAATTGTGTATAATTTTCTCCCCAGGCAATATACATTCCGAAAGGATTATTGAGCATAACCGATACAATTGTCTGAAGACTTTTTGGCCAGGTTTCAGGATTTCCCAGCAGGGTTTCGCTCCAGTTTTTGGAACGAATCATTTTGCCCATTTCTCCGCCATCAGCCAGAAAATAATGTTCATTATTTGTACTGCTCATTCAGATCTGTATTAGGGTTGAAGTATAAAATCCTCTTTTGCCGGTTGTTGAATTTTTTTTTGAGTTGTTACCGCAAGCGCGTTTTCAATCACTTTTTTTAATTTAGAAAAATCACCAGGTTTCCTGATATAGTGCGTGGCGCCTTTTTCATACATTAAATCAACAATATTGATATCGAGTGAAGTCGAAAAAATGATTACAGGAAGTTGCTGTAATTTTTGAATCTCTTTTATTTCCGTCAGGCATTCAGAACCATTTTTTCTGGGCATATTCAAATCCAGAAAAAGAATATCCGGAAGAGTATCAACTGATTTTTTAGATAAAAAATCCATAAGCTGTACGCCATCATTAACTGTTACAAGAGACACAGGCAAATGTAATTCTTCAAGCGCTTCTTTAAAAAAAGCACAATCATCCTCATCATCGTCAGCAAGTAAAAGATTATAATTTTGTGTATTCATTCTAATAAATATAAGTAATTTATTGGCCAGGCTTTTATCCTGCTAAGATAAAACTTATTTATTACGTTTATTGCCAAAATTTTATCATTTTAAGTGTTGGATATTAAGGAATTGGCTTTTATTCTTTTTATTAAAC
>SEBM01000330.1 GCA_004296145.1 Flavobacterium sp. | reverse complement strand
GAGTTTGTTTTTAGCTACTTAGCTGTTGGATCATCTCCGGCCCTAGCAAATTCCTTCGTTCAGCCAAAATCGACCTTGGCTGATGCGGATGGCAATGTTTTTGCCAAAGTAGAAACTTTAATAGCATCAGGCGCAGTCGTGGCTTTTTTTGCATACTTTTTTCAGCTACAGGAAACCTGAGCTTGCGAAAGCATGAAAACCGTTGAAAATATAAACAACACTTGAATAAAAGTTTGTCCGCGAAGCGACTGACCCTAAAATTATTTTGCAAAACCAAGTGTTTTTTTCTAAGAGAGACTTGTTATGAATTAAAAATTTTTCCTATCCAAAACTCATATTAATTAAATGGATTTATTCGATAACCAACCCCTACACAGCAAAAATTTACTTCCGCAAAACGGCACGGTAAATTATTACGGCAAGGTTATTTCGCAAAGCGATGCTTTAGCTTATTACGATTATTTGCTAAATGAAATTGCTTGGAAAAACGATGAAGCCATAATTTTCGGCAAACATATTTTAACTAAAAGAAAGGTGGCTTGGTATGGCACAGAGCCATTCGAGTACACCTATTCTAATACCACCAAATTAGCCCTCCCATTTACGCCACAGTTATTGGCTTTAAAAGATTGTTGCGAGTTGCATAGCGGAAAAACCTTTAACTCTTGCCTACTTAATCTTTACCATAATGGCGATGAAGGTATGGCTTGGCATAGCGATGGCGAAAAAGACTTGAAAAAGAATGGCGCAATTGCTTCTTTAACTTTTGGCGCAGAGCGAAAATTTGCCTTTAAGCATAAAGAAACCAAACAAACGGTTTCGCTCATTTTAGAAAACGGCAGTCTCCTAGTAATGAAAGACGAAACCCAACAACACTGGCTGCACCGCTTACCTCCTACTAAAACAGTTAACAAACCCCGAATTAACTTAACTTTTAGGACGATTGAGGGGTAATAATTCTCGCAGAGTTAGGTTTAGGTTAAAACTGAGGTTGAGGTTTGCAGAATCTTGTTTTACAACTCTTTTGTTTTTCTTAAATAACTAACCTATATTACGCTAACAATTATACGCTCCTCATCTTAAATTTTCCTTCCATTCCGGAGAATTAACGCTTTTTTGGCGGGCTGTAATAATTTTAATGTTTTTTAAGACTAATATTTTATCAGACAATCCTACTGAAAATGTATGGATGGGGATAATTTTGTTAGGCTGCTTATACATTACAGACAATTTTTTAATACGACTGCAATAAATTAATATAAATGAGGGATAATTTTAAGAAAGCTTTAATAAACATTGTTCGACACGGTGATACGGATATCTTCCCATTCCCATTTGAACGATACCTTTTTGAACAAAAATTAGAAGAAACGTTAGATGTATTGGACACATATAACAAAAATATCGAAGAGGCGATTACTCAATCTCCACCGCTAACAATAGTGGAGCTAAGCCAAGTTGGCTATTACGGATTCAGACAAGCAACCTTAATAGAGCCGTTCTGGAATGCCTATTTCTTAGGACTTGTTATATCAATTGCCGAAAATATAGAAAGCAAAAGAATAAGAGAAGAAGAAAAGAATATTTTCTCTTATCGCTATGAATGGAATGAACCTACCGGTTCACTATTTAAGGATACAACCTGGATAGATTATAAAAAACAATGTGTTGAATACTCAAAAAAATTCGATTATGTTTTACAAACTGATATTTCAAATTTTTACCCAAGAATAAACCACCACAAATTAGAGAACGAATTAAAAAGAATCGACACAGGCAATTTAGTAACCAAAAACATAATGAGATTATTGAGTGCGTTTTCAGGAACCATTTCATACGGTCTTCCAGTTGGCGGACCTGCTTCAAGAATCTTGGCTGAACTTGCATTAAATCATACTGACTTTCATCTCAAATCAAGAGAGATTGTATTTTGTAGATATGCTGATGATTACACAATATTCTGTGAAAATGAATCAGATGCGTACAAAAAACTAATTCTTCTTTCCGAAAAATTGTCCAACGACCAACTTGGACTACAAAAGGATAAAACAAAAATTATGACATCCCAAGAATTTAGAGAAATACATTTATTTCTTGATCCTCAACCAAATTCGGAAATTGTGGAAGATGAACAAAAACTCTTAAATATTTCCATTCGATTTGATCCTTACTCTTCAACCGCAGTTGAGGACTATGAAAGTTTAAAAGAAGCAGTCAGGGAAATCGATATAATTGGAATTTTATCAAAAGAGGTTAACAAAACCAGGATTGATCAAACTGTTACAAAACAAGCTATAAATTCTATCAAAGCGTTAACACTCGAAAACCAAGTGCAAGCGATAGAGATTTTACTTGACCAAAATAACTTGGTAACCCTATCTCCCGTTTTTACGTCAATTATGCGTTCTGTAAGAAGCATTTACGAAGAGCTAACGTCAGAAGGCAAGGATTTAGTTGACAATTCGTTAACCGCTTTATTCAAATCTGATAGCTTTTTGACTAAAATCGAGATGAATGTTAGTTATATGATGCAAATATTGTCAATCAGGCATTCAGCTGAAAAGGAAGCTCTTTTTATTAGACTATTTGAAACGCCTATCAATCATTTGATAAAAAGACAAATAATTGTAGCTATGTCAAACTGGAATTGTCATTATTGGTTAGTAGATATAAAGAATAATTTCACGGCTCTTACAAACTGGGAACGAAGAGCGGTAATCTATGCAACATATTTTTTGGGCGATGAAGGTAAACACTGGCGTGACCATAACAAAAAAGTCATTTCTAAAGAAGAGTCGCTAGTCAAAGAGTGGTGTTCTTTAAGAAAACAGGCTAATCAAAATATTCTGGTATGATAAGCGAAAGAGACATATCAGAAAAATTCAGCGCAATTTGGAAGCAACACTTTCCATTGCTTACACCCAATTTCATTCGGGTTCTTAATGGCACACAAACTTTTAGAATAAATACAAAACAAGTCTTGGCATTAGAAGAAGTAAGGTTCGACCTAATATCTGAAGCTGCTTTTAACCTTTCAGAATTAGCATTTGTTAACGAGATAACTGCATCAAAAGCATTTATTAAAGAAGAACAAATTAAAATTATTTCACGTACTGCACAGAGCATTTGGAAACCCGGTAATTACACTGATAATGACTTATCTATTTCAGATATTGAAAAACAAGAAATAGTTGCAATTGCTGAAAATATCTTAGAGTTTATTGAAAAATTAGGTGGACAGAATGTTGTATTCAAACCACAGCTAAAGGGGTACAGCTTTATACCTGATTTAAAAGCCGACATTTCAATTGATGACGCAATATTTGAAATAAAAACCGTCAACAGGAATTTTAAATCAAGTGACATAAAACAACTTCTAATTTACATCGCATTGAAACAAGTTAGTGAAAAAGAAACGTGGAAATTTGGAGGATTGTATAACCCAAGAAAAGGCAGTTATTGCAAATTTAACATTAAGAGTTCAATATATAATTTGAGCGGTGGCAAATCCCCAAATGAAGCATTTGAGAACTTGTTAAACGGACTTAATAGAGATGTAGAGCTTGATAGTAGATTTTGAAATAAAAACTGACTCCCATCTAGCGCAAGCATTAGTGAAACGGTGCTTGTGTCTCTTAGAATAAAAAATTAAATTTCAAACCAAATGAACGAAACCCGAGAAAAACTAATTCAAAATTATATAGACGGTTACAACGAATTTGACATAGAAAAAATGACTCGTGATCTGGACGACAACATCATTTTCCAGAATGTGCAAAACGAAGAAACTAATTTAACGCTTAACGGCATTGATGCTTTTAAGCAACAAGCACTAGAAGCAAAATCCTATTTTAAAAGCAGGCAACAAAAAATAACAGCTATTAATCACTTCGACGACAACACAGCAATTGAAATTGACTACGTAGCTGTTTTAGCAATGGACTTTCCAAATGGGCTTAAAAAGGGCCAGCAACTTGAACTGAAAGGAAAATCTATCTTTAGATTTCGCGATAACAAAATAATTGAACTAACTGATATTGCGTAAGCAAAATCATTAACTAACTTATCAAAAGGCTCTCGCTAATAACAACAAAAAAATAATGTACTTCTCGCAGATCTACGCAGAAAAAAATACGCTGATATGTGCATACTAAAGAAAATTTATGATAACTGCGAAAATCTGCGGTTTATGGAATGTAAAAAGTCGCCAAAATCTGCGTGTAAAACTACCCATCTAGCGCAAGCATTTAACCTCTGGTTGGTGTTATCACCAACCAGAAAAATAACAGGTTGAAATAAGTGAAATAAACATACAAACCTAACAAACCCTGCAAATGCCCTTTCCTTTTACAATGCAATACTCGACGGCGTTTGAGCGTAAGCTTAACACAGCGGACTACAAGTTAGCTTTAAATTTCATAGGTGACTTTCTAACGAAAAAAACCGCAGACCATATTACAATTGAAGAAAATAGATTAATATTTAAATGCGACTTTTTCAAAATGGGTTGGAGTACAAACATCCTGGTTCAAACGGAAAAAGGAATATTTACCATTGTTGAAAAAGAAAACAAATCACTGTTAATCTATAAGTTTTTCATGTATCAACTTTTTGGAGGGGCTTTTGTAATGTCGCTAATTATAGCGTTTGTATCTACAGAAATTTGGATGGGCATCTTTTGTTTCTTATGGCTAGGTGGCATGAATTGGGTAATTGCACTTTTCAGACATAGATCCATGCTGAACGAAATAGTAGTTGAAATAGATACATTGGTAAAGGCTAAAGATAGCTAGAATCAAAAATTTTGAAAAAACAATATGCCAAACTA
>SEBM01000329.1 GCA_004296145.1 Flavobacterium sp. | reverse complement strand
AACTTGCATAATGTCAAAAACGAAGTCTTTACAAGTAATGTGCAAACAATTGGTTTGCTGGTTGATGAAAGTAAATTTCAATATTCAGAAGAGTTAATTCAGGAATTAATTCTGAACGGAATTAAACCGGACAACATAAAAATTGTTGTGTACAGAAGTAAATTCGAGAAGAAAAAAGAATACACAAGACCAACTTTTGGTAATAAACATATCAATTGGAGGGGAGATGTAAACGTAGATTTTCTAACTGAATTTATCGAGACAGAATTTGACCTTTTGATTAGTTATTATAACATCGAAAAAGCAATTTTGATGATGGTCACTAATAAATCAAAAGCGAAATTTAAAGTTGGTTTTGCATCAGTCGACCAAAATTTAAACCGATGGATGATAGAAACCGCTATAGAAAATTATAAACTCTTCATTTCTGAATTGTTTAAGTATTTAAAGAACATAAAATAAAATATAAACTAGAATATGCAATCATTAATAGGAACTGGTGTTGCTCTTGTAACCCCATTTAAAAAAGATTTCTCAATTGATTTTGAAGCATTACAGCGAATTGTAAACTTTTCTGTTGATGGAGGAGTTGAATATCTTGTAGTTATGGGTACAACGGCAGAAAATGCGACCTTAACTCAAGCCGAAAAAGAATTGGTTATCAATGCGGTAATCGATTTTAATAAAGGAAGATTACCACTGGTACTTGGTGTTGGAGGTAACAATACAATGCAGGTTGTTGAGGAATTAAAGACAAGAGATTTTTCTGCATTTGAAGCAATTTTATCCGTTTCACCTTATTATAATAAACCAACTCAGGAAGGAATTTATCAGCATTACAAAGCAATTGCAGAAGCTTCTCCAATTCCCGTAATATTGTATAATGTACCTGGAAGAACATCCAGTAATATGTTGCCATCAACGGTAATTCGTCTGGCAAATGATTTTGATAATATTGTAGCGATAAAAGAAGCTGCAGGAGATATGGCTCAGGCTTTACAATTGATTAAAAATGCACCAAAAGACTTTCTTGTAATTTCAGGAGACGATATGATTGCATTACCAATAGTTTTAGCCGGCGGAGCAGGTGTAATCTCTGTAATTGGACAAGGTTTTCCTAAAGAATTTTCAGAAATGATACGTTTAGGACTGAACAGAAAAGTAAATGAAGCTTTTAAAACACAATACTTTTTATCAGATTGTATTGATATGATTTTTGAACAGGGAAATCCTGCCGGAATCAAACAAGTTTTCAAATCCCTTGGTATTGCTGAGAATACAGTGCGTTTGCCATTGGTTTCGGTTGATGATTCATTAGGAAACAGACTGAATGAATTTGTTAAAAAAAGCATTAGAGTAGAGCAGGATTAACGGTATTTTATTGTACCAAAAAAATATTTTGTAGTAGCTAAATTAATAACTAAATTTGCCACCGGAACTTCGGTGTGATTTTGCTTTGGCACAATGCCTGAGTAATCATAATAAAAGTAATAAAATGAAAAAAATAGTATCTCTATTAATTGTTGTTGTCCTTTTTTGTTCTTGTAGTGATTACCAGAAAGCTTTAAAAAATGAAGATGTTGCGGCGAAGTTTGAAATAGCAACTAAGATGTATGAGGCCGGAAAATATAATAAAGCAATCCGTCTTTTTGAACAATTAGCGCCTACTTACAGAGGTAAACCTCAGGCAGAAAAATTGTTTTATATGTATTCTCAGTCTTATTATAAAACAAAACAATATTATTTAGCAGGTTATCAGTTCGAAAGTTTTGTTTCGGGATATCCACGAAGCGAAAAAGTACAGGAAGCTGCTTTTCTTGGAGCATACAGTTATTCAAAATTGTCTCCTACATATAGTTTAGATCAGACAGATACAGTAAAAGCTTTAGAAAAATTACAGGCTTTTATTGATAATTACCCAAATTCAGAATATATCGCGCAGGCAAATCAGACTGTACAGGTTCTGAATGGTAAACTAGAGAAGAAAGCATACGAAAATGCAAAAGGATATAATACCATTTCTGATTACAAATCAGCTTTGATTGCTTTTGATAACTTTATTGCAGATTTTCCGGGAACACCGTTTAAAGAAGATGCATTGTTCTACAAATATGATTCTGCATACAAATTAGCAATAAACAGTATTCCTTCAAAAATGCAGGAACGTTTAAATGTTGCTAAAGTGTCTTATAATAACTTAATTAAGTTTAAAAGCGACACAAAATATAAAAAAGAGGCAGAAGAAATGAATGCCAGAGTTGAAACAGATTTACAAAAATTTACTAAATAAATAAAGTCATGGATTTAAAAAAGACGAATGCTCCTGTTAATACAATAACTTACAACAAAACAGTTATTGAAGAGCCAACAGGAAATGTGTATGAGGCAATTACCATTATGGCTAAAAGAGCAAACCAAATTAATTCTGAAATCAAAAAAGAATTGACTGAGAAATTAGAAGAGTTTGCAACTTATAATGACAGTCTTGAAGAAGTTTTTGAAAATAAAGAACAAATTGAAGTTTCTAAATTTTACGAAAAATTACCAAAACCTCACGCTTTAGCAGTTCAGGAATGGTTAGACGGTAAAACATACCACAGAGGTTCAAACAAATAATAGTATAATGTCAGTTTTAAACGGGAAGAAAATTTTACTGGGAGTTTCCGGTGGAATTGCAGCGTATAAAACAGCATCATTAGTACGACTCTTTATAAAAGCAGGTGCACATGTCCAAGTGATAATGACATCTGCTTCTAAGGATTTTGTAACTCCACTTACGTTATCTACGTTATCAAAAAATCCTGTACACTCCAGTTTCTTTAATCAGGATGATGAAGATGCTGTCTGGAACAATCATGTTGAATTAGGTCTTTGGGCAGATTTGATGATAGTTGCTCCTGCAACAGCCAATACGTTGTCAAAAATGGCAACAGGAAACTGTGATAATCTTTTAATTGCTACTTATTTATCGGCCAAATGTCCTGTTTATTTTGCTCCGGCAATGGATCTGGATATGTACAAACATCCTTCTACAATCTCAAGTTTTACTGCTTTGAGACAATTTGGTAATGTAATGATTCCTGCTGAAAGCGGAGAATTGGCAAGTGGTTTATCAGGAGAGGGGAGAATGGCAGAACCTGAAAATATAATCGCATTTCTTGAAGCTGATTTAGAAAGTAAATTACCCTTAAAAGGGAAAAAAATACTAATTACTGCAGGCCCAACATACGAAGCAATAGATCCTGTACGTTTTATAGGAAATCATTCCTCTGGAAAAATGGGTTTTGATATAGCAAATGCAGCAGCAAATTTGGGAGCCAGTGTAATTTTGGTCTCAGGACCAACCCATTTTAAAGCAAAAAGCACATCTATTGAAGTTATAAATGTAGTATCAGCACAGGAAATGTACGATGCCTGCCATATTTATTACAACGATGTTGATGTGGCCATTGCAGCGGCGGCAGTAGCTGATTATAAGCCTAAAACAGTTGCTTTACAAAAAATAAAAAAAGCTCCGGATGAATTTTCAATTGAGCTCGAAAAAACAAAAGATATTTTATTATCACTTGGTGCCGTCAAACAAAATCAATTTTTGATTGGATTTGCATTAGAAACTGAAAATGAAATTGAAAATGCGAAGTTGAAAATTCAGAAAAAAAACTTAGATTTGATAGTTCTAAATTCCTTGCAGGATGAAGGTGCAGGTTTTAAAAAAGAAACCAATAAAGTAACATTTATTGACAAGAATTTTAAAATCGAACCAATGGAATTGAAATCAAAAGAATCTGTTGCTACTGATATTTTGAATAAAGTGATTTCACATTTTTCATAAGCAAGATTTTAAATCAAAACTGAATTAATAGCGAAATATACTTCGCTAAAAGTAAATAGTATCTTCGTATGAATAATAAAGTCGTTACTTTTTTAGTATTTTTAATTTTTGGCTTTACACAGGCACAACAACTAAATTGTACCGTAACAATAAATACAGAAAGACTTCAGACACCAAACCAGCAGGTTTTTAAAACACTGCAGAGTTCTCTGTCTGAATTCGTAAATAAAACAGATTGGACGGGATCAGTTTTAAAACAAAACGAAAGAATTAATTGTTCGATGTATATCACGATATCTTCGTACAGTTCAGATCAGTTTTCGGGAACTATTCAGGTACAGGCTTCAAGACTTATTTATAATTCAACTTATTCATCTCCTATTTTCAATTTTAATGATAAAGACTTTAGTTTCAGATATACTGAATATGAGCCTTTGTTATTTAACCCAAGCGTTTTTGAATCTAATCTGGTATCTGTGGTTTCATTTTACAGCTATATGATATTGGGTATTGATGCTGATACCTTTCAAATGGGAGGAGGAAGTTCTTATCTGGAAACAGCACAAAATATTGCAAATGTTGCACAACAAGGAGGTTTTAAGGGCTGGGCTCAGACAGACGGACTTCAAAGCCGTTATTTCCTTATCAATGATATGATGTCTCCAACTTACAGCGATTTAAGACAGACCATGTTTTTATATCATACCGGTTTGGATAATATGAGCCAGGATCTAAAAGCTTCTAAAGAAAAAATAAAAAATTCACTATTACTTATAGGAAAAGTAAATTCTGTTAAGCCAAATGCTTTTTTGACACGCGTATTTTTTGATGCAAAATCAGATGAAATTGTATCTCTTTTTTCAGGCGGGCCAAGTATACCTATAACAGATTTAACAGATGTTTTAAATAAAGTTTCGCCATTAAATACCACTAAATGGTCACAAATCAAATTTTAATTTGATTTAGATTTTTTACCAGCCACTTAACTTTTATATTTATATAT
>SEBM01000328.1 GCA_004296145.1 Flavobacterium sp. | reverse complement strand
GTATAAAATTCAGAATTAAGAATTGTGTTTTTTTAATTAAATTATTTTTGAATGAATTCTCTTTGATTAACGTATTAGTGATAAAACTTAATTTTTTTAAGTTAAAATCCGGAAACTGTTTATAGTTATTTACTTATATTTGTTGACTTAAAAATTACCAAATAGTGACTCACATTAATAAGTTAAAAATATTCAATGATCCCATTTACGGGTTTATTTCCATCCCAGACGAACTTATTTACGATTTAATCCAGCATCCGTATTTTCAGCGTTTGCGACGTATTTCTCAAATGGGTTTATCTTATTTGGTCTATCCGGGAGCTAATCATACACGATTTCATCATGCTTTGGGTTGTATGCATTTGATGCAAAAAGCAGTTGAAACCCTTCGTTTTAAAGGTGTTGCAATTTCTCAAGATGAAGAAAATGCACTTTATATAGCAATTTTACTTCACGATATTGGTCACGGACCGTTTTCTCATGCAATGGAGAAAAGTATTGTAGAAGATGTTAATCATGAAGCTATTTCATTATTATTTATGAATCAGCTGAATGATGAATTTGACGGAAAACTAAGTTTGGCTATTCAGGTTTTTAAAGGTGAATATCATCGAAAATTCATGTTGCAATTGATTTCAAGTCAGTTAGATATGGATCGTATGGATTACTTAAAACGTGATAGCTTTTATACGGGTGTAGCAGAAGGAAACGTCAATTCTGAGCGATTGATTCAGATGATGAATGTTGTTGACGGAGTTTTAGTTATTGAAGAAAAAGGAATTTATTCTGTTGAAAAATTTCTTCTTTCAAGAAGATTAATGTACTGGCAGGCGTATTTGCACAAAACAAGTCTGGTTGCCGAATTGATTTTGATGAAAGTTCTAAAAAGAGCTAAAGAGCTGACTCTGAAAGGGGTGAATTTGCCATGTAGTGAACCTCTCCAATATTTTATGAAAAATAAAATTACTTTGGAAAATTTTGATGCTGATAAATTAGATTTGTTTTCGCAATTAGATGATTTTGACATTATAAGCGCTTTAAAAGCCTGGCAAAAACAAGATGATTTTATACTTTCTACCTTAAGTAAAATGATCATTAACAGAGATTTATTGAAGATTAAACTCAGTGCAGAGAAAATTCCGATGGAAGAATCCCAATCTTTAAAAGAAGAATTTGCAGAGCAACATCATATATCTGCTGTAGATGCAGGTTATTTTATTTTTAGAGGAAAAATAAAAAATCAGGCGTACAGTAAAGAAGCTGAACCGATACGTATTTTGAAAAAAGACAAAACAATTGAGGATGTTGTTGAAGCTTCTGATCAGTTGAATTTGAAATCGTTATCTAAATTGGTTACAAAATATTACATCTGTTATCCAAAACAACTTATTTAAAATTAACATTTAAAATCTATTTTTTATATTTTTGTCGCGATGAAATTTACAGCAGAACAAATAGCAGGAATTTTAGAAGGAGAAGTTGTTGGGAATCCCAATGCAGAAGTTTCTCGTTTATCTAAGATTGAAGAAGGTGAAGAGGGATCTCTTACTTTTTTAGCTAATCCTAAATATATCAACTATATATATACTACAAAAGCGTCGGTAACTATTGTTAATGACAGCTTTGTGCCAGAATCTGAAATCACTACCACTTTAATAAAAGTTGAAGATGCTTATGCGTCTTTTTCTAAGCTTTTGCAGTTTTACAATCAGGTAAAATTGAACAAAAACGGAATAGAAGCAAATTCTTTTATGTCTGAAGGAACCAAATATGGAGAAAATCTGTATTTAGGAAGCTTTAGTTATATTGGGCAAAATGTGGTTTTGGGCGATAATGTAAAAATTTACCCAAACAGTTTTATTGGTGATAATGTTGTTATTGGTGATAATGTATATATTTTTGCAGGCGCAAAAATATATTCTGAAACTATCATTGGTAATTTTTGTACCATACATTCGGGTACAATAATTGGCGCAGATGGTTTTGGTTTTGTACCAAATGAAGAAGGTGTATATAGTAAAATACCACAAATTGGTAATGTTATTATAGAAGATAATGTAGATATTGGTGCCAATACTACAATTGACAGGGCAACTCTTGGGTCTACAATTATAAGACAAGGAGTAAAACTGGACAATCAGATTCAGATTGCACATAATGTAGAAATTGGTAAAAATACTGTGATTGCAGCGCAATCAGGAGTAGCAGGTTCTACAAAAATTGGCGAAAACTGTCTGATTGGTGGGCAGGTTGGTATTGCAGGCCACTTAACTATAGGAAACAACGTGAGGCTTCAGGCTCAGTCGGGAGTTGCAAAAAACATTAAAGATAATGAAATCTTGCAGGGAACGCCATCACTTGGGTATACAGATTTTAACAAATCATATGTTCACTTTAAGAACTTACCTAAAATTGTTACCGAACTGGAAGAATTAAAAAAACAAGTAATAAACCCAAAAAATGGAAATAATGGTTAAACAGAAGACCATCAAGAATGAAATTTCACTAACAGGAGTTGGACTACACACTGGAAAAGAAGTTACTATGACTTTTAAACCTGCTCCAATTAATAATGGTTTCACTTTTGTAAGAGTAGATTTGCAAGGTCAGCCAGTAATTGAAGCTGATGCAAATTATGTAGTAAATACTCAAAGAGGTACCAATTTAGAAAAATTAGGTGTAAAAATTCAGACTCCTGAGCACGTTTTAGCTGCATTAACCGGATGTGATTTGGATAATGTTGTTATAGAATTAAATGCTTCGGAGCTTCCTATTATGGATGGTTCTTCGAAATATTTTGTTGAAGCTATAGAAAAAGCAGGGATAGAAGAGCAGGATGCAAGACGTAATGTTTATGTTGTAAAAGAAGTTATTTCGTTTACAGATGAAACTACCGGAAGTGAGATTCTTGTTATGCCAAGTGACGAATATCAGGTTACAACAATGGTAGATTTTGGTACTAAAGTTTTAGGTACACAAAATGCTACAATGAAAAACTTAAATGATTTCAAAGATGAAATTTCTAATTCAAGAACTTTTAGTTTTCTGCATGAATTAGAATCTTTATTAGAGAACGGATTAATAAAAGGTGGTGATTTAAACAATGCTATTGTATACGTAGATAAAGAAATATCTGAAGGTACAATGGAGAATTTAAAGAAAGCTTTTGGAAAAGATAAAATTTCTGTAAAACCAAATGGTGTTTTAGATAATCTTACTTTGCATTACCCAAATGAAGCTGCAAGACATAAATTGCTTGATGTTGTTGGAGATTTGGCTTTGATTGGTGTTCGTATTCAGGGGAAAATTATTGCAAACAAACCAGGTCACTTTGTAAACACACAGTTTGCAAAAAAAATGGCAAAAATTATAAAAATCGAACAAAGAAATCATGTTCCTGTTTATGATTTAAATCAGGAGCCTTTGATGGATATTCATAAAATTATGGCTGTTCTTCCTCACAGACCACCATTTTTATTGATTGACAGAATTATCGAAATGTCTTCAAGCCATGTTGTTGGATTGAAAAATGTAACGATGAACGAGAATTTCTTCGTAGGACATTTTCCTGAAGCACCAGTTATGCCAGGAGTTTTGATTGTTGAAGCAATGGCACAAACAGGAGGTATTTTGGTATTAAGTACAGTTCCGGATCCTGAAAATTATTTGACTTATTTTATGAAAATAGATAATGTTAAATTTAAACATAAAGTATTGCCGGGTGATACCTTAATTTTCAAATGTGAGTTGATTTCTCCTATCAGAAGAGGGATCTGTCATATGCAGGCAAATGCTTATGCAAACGGAAAATTAGTTACTGAAGCAGAATTAATGGCGCAAATTGTAAAAAAACAATAATAGTTTAATCAAATTTATTGTTTACGTTTGTTGCCCAAAACAGATTATTTTTAATCAAAAATATAAAAAAGACAGATGAATCAACCATTAGCATATGTTCATCCAGGCGCTAAAATCGCAAAAAACGTTGTAATTGAGCCTTTTACAACTATTCATAATAATGTTATTATTGGTGATGGTACTTGGATTGGTTCAAATGTAACCATCATGGAAGGCGCACGTATTGGTAAAAATTGTAATATTTTTCCTGGTGCTGTAATTTCAGCTGTTCCACAAGATTTAAAATTTGGTGGTGAAGATTCTTTGGCTATTATTGGTGACAATTGTACGATTAGAGAATGTGTAACAATCAATAGAGGTACAGTTGCTTCTGGACAAACAATCTTAGGAAATAATTGTCTGGTTATGGCTTATGCTCACATAGCGCACGATTGCGAAATTGGTAATAACGCCATTATTGTAAATGGAGTTGCATTGGCAGGTCACGTTGTAGTTGGTAATCACGCCGTAATTGGTGGTTTAGCTGCTATTCACCAATTTATTCATATTGGAGATCATGCTATGATTTCTGGTGGATCTTTGGTTAGAAAAGATGTACCGCCTTATACAAAAGCTGCAAAAGAACCACTATCTTACGTTGGAATCAATTCTGTTGGTTTAAGAAGAAGAGGTTTCAGCACAGACAAAATCAGAGAAATTCAGGAAATCTACAGAATTTTATACCAAAAAAATTACAATACAACACAAGCTTTGAGTATTATTGAAGCTGAAATGGAAGCTACTCCTGAGAGAGATGAAATTCTTGATTTTATCAGAAATTCATCAAGAGGAATTATGAAAGGTTATTCAGGAAATTATTAATTTTAGAGTTTAGATTTCTGATTTTAGATTTCTAAGCTTGAGATTAAAAAAATAAAAATAAAAAATGTGTAAATTTTAATTCTTTAAATGAGAATCTAAAATCTACATTCTAAAATCT
>SEBM01000327.1 GCA_004296145.1 Flavobacterium sp. | reverse complement strand
TTCATAACCTTTAAAAAGTGAAAACTAGAAAGCTGCTTTCATTTTTTCTTTTATATTTTCTAAACACAAATTATTTATACTTCCTTCGTGTGTATGTTTTGTTTCTTTTGGAGATTTGTACGTTCCTGCTTCTAATTGTTCTGCAACAGCTTTGTAAGCATCTCTAAACGGCATTCCGTCAACAACCATTTCGTTTAAAGTATCAACAGTAAACAAGTAATCGTATTTTTTATCTTCTAAAATATGATCTTTTACTGTAATGTCTTTTATAGAAAATATTGCAATATCCAAACAAGATTTTAAGGTTTGAATCGCTGGAAATAAACCTTCTTTTAAAAGCTGTAAATCTCTATGATAACCGCTTGGAAGATTATTAGTGATTAAAGTGATTTCGTAAGGAAGCGCCTGAATCTTATTACATTTTCCTCTGATTAATTCGAAAACATCCGGATTTTTCTTGTGCGGCATAATGCTTGAACCTGTAGTAAGGTGTGCCGGAAGACCAATAAAATCAAAATTCTGGCTCATATACAAACACACATCCATGGCAAATTTTGATAATGTTCCTGCAACGCTTGTCATGGCAAAAGCAACTGTTTTTTCTGCTTTTCCGCGACTCATTTGCGCTGCTACGGCGTTGAATTTTAAAGTTTCAAAACCTAATTCCTGTGTTGTAAATGTTCTGTTGATTGGGAATGAACTTCCGTAACCTGCAGCAGAACCTAACGGGTTTTGATCTACAATTTTTCCTGCTGCGTTTAACATTGTAATATCGTCGATCAGACTTTCAGCATAAGCAGAAAACCACATTCCGAATGATGAAGGCATTGCAATTTGTAAATGCGTATAACCCGGCAATAATACATTTTGATGTTTTTCTGCCGATTCCATCAACAAATCAAAAAGTGTTTTTACCTGTTCTTTAAGAGCTTTTACTTCGTCTTTTAAGTATAAATGAACGTCAACCAAAACCTGATCGTTACGAGAACGCGCGGTATGAATTTTTTTTCCGGCATCGCCAAGTTTTACGGTTAAAAGATATTCGATTTTTGAATGAACATCTTCAAAACTGTCTTCGATTTCAAAATTTCCAACTACGATATCTGCAATAATATCATTTAACGCGTCAACTAATGAAGTTGTTTCTTCTGTAGTTAATAATCCGATTTGACCTAACATTTTAGCGTGTGCAATGGATCCTAATGCATCATATTTCGCTAAAACTAAATCGAGCTCTCTGTCGTTTCCAACTGTGAATTGTTCGATTTGCTTATCTGTTGGTATTCCTTTTTCCCAAAGTTTCATAACTTAGATTTTTAGACTTCTTAGATTTTAGATTTTTTAGATTATCTAAATTTATAATGTCTTGATTTATACTGTTCGTGTAACTAGCCCCGATAGTAGTGGAAATCCTTTTGTGTCTCGTTTTTTAACGAGACACAAAAGATTGGAACGGATAGCGGGATTAGCTCCTAAATACTATTATTTAAAGAACCCGGTCAATATTTTTATATAAAGATCGACTCCTTCTTCTATTTCATTTACAAAAATAAATTCATCTGCTGAATGTGAACGCAACGTTTCTCCAGGCCCTAATTTTAAAGACTGACAGCTTAAAACCGATTGATCTGAAAGTGTTGGTGAACCATATGTTGTTCTTCCTAAAGCAATTCCGGCTTGTACTAAACCGTGTTCAACTGGAATAGAAGACGCATTAAGATGCATTGATCTTGGTGTTACTTCTGCATTGACATTTGCTTTAACAACTTCCAAAATTTCTGCATTTGTGTAACGATCTGTCACCCGAATATCAACCACTAAATCGCATTCTGATGGTACAACATTGTGTTGTTTTCCCGCACTGATCTGCGTTACGGTCATTTTTACAGGACCTAAAACGTCTGAGATTTTGTCGAATTTATAGTTTTTAAACCATTCCATTACCGGAATTGATTTGTATATAGCATTATCATCGTTTTGGTGTGCAGCGTGGCTTGCGGTTCCTTTTACTTTTACGTCGAGAACCAATAACCCTTTTTCTGCTACGGCCAATTGCATTAAAGTCGGCTCGCCTACAATAGCGCAGTCTAATTCTGGTAAATGTTGCAAAACGCTGTTTAAGCCATTTTTCCCGCTGCTTTCTTCTTCAGCAGAAGCCACAATGACAATGTTATGAGAAAGATTTTGATTTTCGTAGAAATGAACAAAAGTCGCTAAAAGTGAAACCAGACATCCGCCGGCATCGTTACTTCCTAAACCGAATAATTTTCCGTCTTTTTCGATCGCTTTAAAAGGATCGTTTGTATATGCTTGGTTTGGTCTTACTGTATCGTGGTGAGAATTTAGTAAAAGTGTCGGTTTATTTTCGTCGAAATATTTATTGAAAGCCCACACATTATTGTTTTCTCTTTTGAAAGGAATCTCATTATGATTGAACCAATTTTCTATTAAAAGAGCCGTTTGATCTTCTTCACTTGAAAATGAAGGGGTTTCAATCAGGTTTCTCAATAAATCTATTGCTTCCTTGGTAAGCGTATCTATATTTTTCATAGTATGGTTTCTTTGCCGCGAAGGCACAAAGTCACAAAGTTTTTAATTAAAACTATGACATTTTTAATTTGCGCAAATTTCTAAAATTTAATCTTAAAAGCACTGCGCAGTTGTATTTTTTTGCCACGAATTACACGAATTTTCGCAAATTATTTTTTTGTTACAGATTTAAAATCAAAATAAACTTTTTAACGTGAGGCTAAAATTATTTTCTCTTTTAACAGAACAAATTAGTGTCAATTTTTGTAATTCGTAGCAACATCTTTTATAATGTAATCGTTGTATGCGGAATATCTGAATTTTGAAGCATTCTATGATGCCCAATTTTGATTTTCTGCACACCGCGTGATAAACTATTGAAACAGTTATCCAGCTTTGGAATCATTCCGGAATGGATTACTTTTTCTTCTTTTAGTTTATTGTATAATGTTTCGTTGATTTCTGTAATTACAGATGAATCGTCTTCTGAATCCATCAAAACGCCTTGTTTTTCAAAGCAATAAGTCAGCGTTACATCAAAAACTTCTGATAATGCAATTGATAATTCACTTGCAATGGTATCAGCATTCGTATTTAATAATTGTCCGTTTTTGTCGTGTGTAATCGCGCAGAAAACAGGAACAATTCCGGTTTCTAATAAAGTTGCCAATAATTTGGTATTAACTTGTTTTACATCGCCTACAAATCCGTAATCAATTGTTGGGTGATTTCTTTTTGTGGACTGAATCAAATTTCCGTCAGCACCAGAAAATCCAATTGCGTTGTTGTCTTTTGCCTGCAATTGTGCCACAATATGTTTGTTGATTTGTCCAGCGTAAATCATTACTACAACATCAAGCATTGGAGCATCTGTAATTCGGCGTCCGTCAATCATTTGCGGAACAAGACCGATACTCTGCGCCATTTTCGTAGCCGATTTTCCACCTCCGTGAACTAATACTTTATGCCCTTCAATTTTAGAAAAATCAGTTAAAAACTGTTCTAATTCTGCCGGATTGTCGATGATGTTTCCACCAATTTTTATTACTGAAACTTTTTTCATGAGGTACAAAGGTTCAGAGGGACAAAGGAACAAAGCTTAAGTTCGGTTCGCAAAAACCTTTGAACCTCTGTAACTTTGAACCTTTGTACCTCAGTTTACATTTTTTTCAAAATCTTTTGTAAAACTAATTGTGCAGAATACGTTCTGTTATTTGCCTGTTCAATTACAATTGAGTTTTCTCCGTCCAAAACTTCATCGCTTACAATTACGTTACGACGAACTGGAAGACAGTGCATGAATTTTCCGTTGTTCGTTAAAGCCATTTTTTCGGCTGTAACAGTCCAATTTGGATCTGAGTTCGTTACTTTTCCGTAATCGTTGAAATTACTCCAGTTTTTAACGTAAACGAAATCAGCGTTTTCGAAAGCTTTATTTTGATCGTATTCGATTTTACAGTCTTGCGTGATTTCTGAGCTCAATTCGTAACCTTCTGGATGTGTAATTACAAAATCCATATCTTTCTGCAATTGCATCATTTCTACGAAAGAATTCGCAACTGCTTGTGGAAGCGCTTTTGGATGTGGCGCCCAAGACAAAACTACTTTTGGTTTGTCTTTGTGCCTAGGTTTAAACTCTTCCATCGTAATAGCATCTGCCAAAGATTGAAGCGGGTGACGCACAGCACTCTCCATATTTACAATTGGCACTGTAGCATATTTCAAAAATCCCGAAATTACAGTTTCCTGATAATCTTTATCTTTGTCTTCTAATCCTGCAAAAGCACGAATTGCAATGATATCACAATATTGAGAAACCACTTCTGCTGCTTCTTTGATGTGTTCTGAGGCTCCAGAATTCATTACAGCTCCGTCTTCAAATTCTAAAGTCCAGCCTTCGTTGGTAAAATTCATTACCATAACGTTCATTCCTAAATTTAAGGCCGCTTTCTGCGTACTCAAACGCGTTCTTAAACTTGGATTGAAGAATAACATTCCTAATGTTTTATTCTTTCCTAAACTTTGATTTTTAAGCGGATTTTTTTTGATTTTAATCGCTTGATTTACCCATTTTGATAATGAGTTGATTTCTTTTATTGAGATGTAGTTCATTTCTTTTTCTTTGCTTTTTTGTTTTTTTTATTGTCTAAAATTAAACGCGGATAAAACGGATTCACTTCGTAAAAACGCGGATTTATACGGATTTTTCAATTCTTATTTTTCTATTATTTTCGAAAACCTTACGTCGGAATTCTGGTTTTGTTCCAAAATTTAAAAGTAAACCAACTTCACAATTTGTTCCTTTCAGATAATTTAAAATTTGATTTTCAAACGCAGTAACAATACAATC
>SEBM01000326.1 GCA_004296145.1 Flavobacterium sp. | reverse complement strand
TATTTTTGTTTTCTCTTTTACAATAAATGGGGTTTCTCAGAATAATTTGAGTACTGCAATGAAAAAATTTGCTAATAAAGAGTGGTATACAGTAGAAGAAGAAAAAAATGAATTTGTTTTTTATCATTATTGTAAGTCTCCTTGGTTTAGGTTTATTGAAAAGGAAATTACATCTTATGATTTTAATGATAAAATAGAAAAGTATGAAATTGAAAAAATTCTATATAACGAAAAGAATAAATCTCTGGAAATTTTTTCTTTAATACAGGGAGTGCATCAAAAAGTTACTATAAAGGAGAATTCTTTTTCAATAGTTGATATTGATTTTATCTATTATGTCGAATATGTAGGAGATACAAGTGTTAAACGAAAAATTTTAGCTGCAAACAAACGCGGATTAAAAAATATACGAAGAATTGAAAATTGCGCTCAGAATACTTCCAATAAAAGAAAGAAATATGATGCCTCTGACGAGCCACCTGCTCCACCTAAATAAAAAATAATAAAATGAAAAAAATTACCATTGCAATCGACGGGTTTTCGTCAACTGGAAAAAGTACTTTAGCAAAACAATTGGCAAAACAATTAGAATACGTTTATGTCGATACAGGAGCAATGTATAGGGCAGTAGCTTTATTTGCAATGCAAAATCAATTAATAGGACCAGACTTTCTTAATAAAAATGGTCTTGTAGACTCGCTTCCAAAAATTCAGTTAGAATTTAAATTTAATGCCGATCTGGGATTTGCAGAAATGTATTTGAACGGAGAAAATGTTGAGAAACAAATCAGAACCATTGAAGTGTCTAATTATGTTAGCAAAGTGGCCGAAATTTCTGAAGTACGTTCTAAACTCGTAGAACAACAACAGGAAATGGGAAAAAACAAAGCTATCGTTATGGACGGAAGAGATATAGGAACTGTAGTTTTTCCTAATGCTGAACTTAAAATTTTTATGACTGCAAGTGCTGAAACACGTGCGCAAAGACGTTTTGATGAATTGCAGCAAAAGGGTGATGATGTTTCTTATGAAGATGTTTTGAAAAATGTTGTTGAACGAGATCATATAGATACCCACCGCGAAGATTCTCCTCTTGTAATTGCCGATGATGCTATTGAGATTGATAATTCTTACTTAAGCAGAGAAGAACAGTTTGATGCTGTTTTAGAATTAGTAAATGATGTTGTTAAAATAGATTAATTTTTTGTAGATATTATTTTTAATGGTAGTTTTACGGCTTCATTTTTACTAAAAAGACAATTTCATTATATGGGAATTAAATTAAGGCTGACTATTATGAATTTTCTCCAATTTTTTGTTTGGGGAATTTGGTTGATTTCGTTAGGAGGTTATATGGGACAGGTTTTTGGTCCAATAGAAGGTGGTAGTGTTGGTTTATCTATAGGAAGAACTTACGGTTCAATGGGATGGGCAAGTTTATTTATGCCGGCCTTACTTGGTATAATTGCAGATAAATATTTTAGCGCACAAAAAGTTTTAGGTGTTTCGCATATCATTGCAGGAATTGCTATTTTTTTTGCTACTAAAGCAGATAATTCTACTCAAATGTACTGGGTTATTTTTGTTACCAGCTGTTTTTATATGCCAACCATAGCTTTGAATAATTCAGTTAGTTATGCTGTGTTAAATAAATTTAAGTTTGACGTTCAAAAAGCATTTACACCCATTAGAGTTTGGGGAACTGTAGGTTTTATAATAGCAATGTGGGTAACTGATTTGACTGATTGGAAATCAAATACAAATCAATTTGTTTTTGCTTCAATAGCAATGATTGTAACTGGTTTGTTTTCTTTTACAATGCCTGATGTTCCTGCTGAAAATAAAAATACAAATCAATCTTTATCCAGTAAATTTGGTTTGGATAGCTTTGTATTATTCAAGCAAAAAAAGATGGCTGTATTCTTTATTTTTGCAATGTTATTAGGGGCTGCATTACAGGTTACAAATATGTTTGGTGATACATTTATTAGAAGTTTTGGCTCTAATCCTGAATATCAGGGAACTTTTGGAGTTGAGCATTCGGTGTTTATCATTTCATTATCTCAAATTTCTGAAACACTTTTTATTTTAACAATTCCATTTTTTCTAAAAAGATTTGGAATTAAACAGGTGATGGTTTTTAGTATGATAGCATGGGTATTACGCTTTGCCTTATTTGGAATTGGTAATCCCGGTTCTGGAGTTGTTTTCCTTGTTCTGTCAATGATTGTATATGGTATGGCTTTTGATTTTTTCAATATTTCGGGATCATTATTTGTAGAAAGAGAAACAGACAGCAAAATCAGATCTAGCGCACAAGGATTGTTTATGTTAATGACAAATGGTATTGGAGCAATTTTAGGAGGTGAATTTGCAGGAAGAACTGTTAGCTATTTTACGGTTGGAAATAAAGTACAATGGTCAGAAGTTTGGTTTTCTTTTGCAGGATATGCTTTTGTAATTTTAGTTTTGTTTGTCTTGTTGAAATGCCACTAAAGTTTCTAAATATAGAAACTTTAGTGGCATTTTTGTTATACCCGAATTTGATGAAGTATTTTGAAAATAAATAATTTACATTATGACAAAAACTAAGATAAAATCCTATTCGCTTTCTGAAATGAAAGATCAAATAATTGGAAAGATTGGTGCTTCAGAAAGAGATAAGTACGAATATCAGTTAAGTATGGAAATTCTTGGAAAAATGATTAAAACAGCAAGAAAGGAAAGAAATATTACACAGGAACAACTGGGTGAATTAATTGGAGTAAAAAAAGCACAAATTTCTAAATTAGAAAGCAGTGCAAATAGTGCAACAATCTTTTTTGATAAATAGTAAATTTATGCTACGAAAAATTTTGAGTGTTATAGTTGGTTACATGATATTTGTAATAAGCTCTTTGTTGCTTTTTAGGATTTCAGGTGTAAAACCACATTCTGAAACTCCGATTCCATTTATGCTTTTGACTTTGATTTACGGAACATTTTTTTCACTTATAAGTGGATTTGTTACTCAGTTTATTGCAGGGACTAAAACCTTAAAAGTTAATTACTTTCTTTTTGTAATTATGGCTGGTTTTGCTACATTTTCCCTTTTTAAGTCTAGTGGTAATTCTTGGACACAATTATTAGCAATTTTTGTTTTTGCACCAGTTTCGATTTTTGGAGGGTATTTTTTGATTAAGAGAAAAGATAAGAATTAGTTTCGATAATAATTAAACCGATAGATTTTTAGAACATGTTGGTTTTGGCTTTTAAAGACTTATGAAAAACAAAATATTCTCGTCTAGCCCCGATAGAGCCGGTATCCTTTTTCCGGTCTCGTTTTAGAACGAGATCAGGAAAAGATAAAGGTGAAAGCGGGACTTTACGTCTTAAAAAAGATAAACCTCTGCTTCTTAATAATTGATTGATAATGATTCGATTAATTTTGTAAGTTGATATTTTAATGTTAAACTTGTAAAATATTTCTTTAGTATTTTGTTTAAATACGAATGGAATGTTAAAAAGAGTTTTAATCATTAAAATAAATTTATGGACAAATATTACACGCCATCAGGTAAATTTTCGCCTTCTTTTGTATTGTATTTTTTAGCAGTCAGTGCTATAGTATTTCCTATACTCGGACTCATTTATGCTTATTGCATTTGGTATATTCCTTTTGTATATATTAACTTTTTTATTACGCTGGGTTTTGGTTTTTTAGTCGGTTTAGCAATTGCGCTTTTTGTAATTAAAAAGGGAAAAGTCAGAAATCCGGTTTTAGGTCTACTAATAGGAGTGATTGGCGGGATATTGGCATTATATTTTCATTGGGCAATATGGATTGATCTGGTGATTAATGCAGGAGAAACTTATGGTTCAAACAGAATTGGAATCACTGTAAGTAATATTCAGTTTTTACAGGTTTTTTCATTAATATTTCAACCCGCTTTGGTTTTTGATTCTATTTGTCAAGTGAGTGAATATGGTACTTGGGGTATTCGCGGAGCAACTGTAACTGGAACTTTTCTGTGGGTTATCTGGTCAATAGAATTTATTATTGTAATTGGAGTTTCGGGGTTTCTGTCTTATCTGGAGGCACAAAAACCATTTTCAGAATCTACAAATTCGTGGTATGAAGAGGTTACCTTGCCTGCTTTTAGTTACATAGAAAATACACAGCAAATAATAGCTGATATATCAAAAAGCAATCTTGAAGGTTTTGATTTTTTGAGTAAGGATGTTGATAGTGAGTCTGATAGTCATAGTATTTTTACGCTTTACAGATCAAAATCAGGAAAAAACTACCTTTCGATAGACAACAAAGCATCAAAAACAGATGACAAAGGCAATATTTCATTCGACAGTAATCAGGTCACAGAATATATTGCTATAAATGGTGAGTTATCAAAGTTGCTGTTAGATAAATAATTAAGTTAGGCATCTGTTTTGTAATTACAAATATTTGTAGTACTTTTGCAAACCTTTTGGCAGAGAAGAGTTTCCATTAGGAATCAACTATTTATGTAAAACAACTTCTGTTTTTTCTATCGCATTAAGAAACTCAAGAAAAACAGAATACAAATTTTTTATCAGAGCATGTCTGAACAATTAAAATCACAAGAAGAGTTTTTAGCAAATTTTAACTGGCATAACTTCCAAGAAGGAATTGATGCAGTAGATGAGAAAAACTTACAAGAGTTTGAAGAACTAGTATCAAAAACTTTCATCGCTACAGATCAGGAAGAAGTAGTTGAAGGAGTTGTAGTTAGAATTACAGATAGAGACGTTATCGTTGATATCAATGCTAAATCTGAAGGTGTTATTTCTTTAAACGAATTCCGTTACAACCCAAACTTAAAAGTAGGTGACAAAGTAGAAGTATTAATCGACATCCGTGAGGACAAAACAGGTCAATTAGTATTATCTCACAGAAAAGCACGTACTATCAAATCTTGGGATAGAGTTATTGCAGCTAATGAAACTGGAGAAATCGTTAACGGTTTTGTTAAATGTAGAACTAAAGGAGGTATGATCGTTGACGTATTCGGTATCGAGGCGTTCTTACCAGGATCTCAAATTGACGTTAAGCCAATTAGAGACTACGATGTATATGTAAACAAAATGATGGAATTCAAAGTGGTAAAAATTAACCACGAATTCAAAAACGTTGTTGTATCTCACAAAGCTCTTATTGAGGCTGATATTGAAGTACAGAAAAAAGAAATCATCGGTCAATTACAAAAAGGACAAGTATTAGAAGGTGTTGTTAAAAACATTACTTCTTATGGTGTGTTCATTGACTTAGGTGGTGTTGACGGATTAATTCACATTACTGACCTTTCTTGGAGTAGAATCAACCACCCAAGTGAAGTTCTTGAATTAGACCAAAAATTAAACGTTGTAATCCTTGATTTCGATGATGAGAAAACAAGAATTCAATTAGGATTGAAACAATTAAACGCTCACCCATGGGATGCTTTAGATGCTAATTTAACAATTGGTGATAAAGTAAAAGGTAAAGTAGTTGTAATCGCTGATTACGGTGCATTTATCGAAGTTGCTGAAGGTGTTGAAGGTTTAATTCACGTTTCTGAAATGTCATGGTCAACTCATTTACGTTCTGCACAAGATTTCGTAAAAGTTGGAGATGTTGTTGAAGCAGTTATCTTAACTCTTGACAGAGATGATCGTAAGATGTCATTAGGTATCAAACAATTGACTCAAGATCCATGGACTGATATTACTTCTAAATACCCAGTAGGTTCTAAACATACAGGTATCGTTAGAAACTTTACAAACTTTGGTATTTTCGTAGAATTAGAAGAAGGAATTGATGGATTAATCTACATTTCTGACCTTTCTTGGACTAAGAAAATTAAACACCCATCTGAGTTTGTAAACGTTGGTGAAAAACTTGATGTAGTAGTATTAGAATTAGATGTTGAAGGACGTAAATTATCTTTAGGTCACAAACAAACTACTGCTAATCCTTGGGATCAATACGAAGATTCTTTCGCTGTAGGAACTATCCACAATGGTGAGATTTCTGAAATCGTTGACAAAGGAGCTACTGTAGAATTCGGAGATGATATCGTTGCTTTCATTCCAACTCGTCACCTTGAAAAAGAAGACGGAAAGAAATTGAAAAAAGGTGATTCAGCTGATTTCAAAGTAATCGAGTTCAACAAAGAATTCAAAAGAGTAGTTGCTTCTCACACTGCTATCTTCCGTGAAGAAGAAGAGAAAAACGTGAAAGCTGCAACTGAAAATACTTCATCTAACTCTACTACAAATGCACCAGCTGCAACTTTAGGAGATAACAATGATGTATTAGCTGCTTTAAAAGCTAAAATGGAAAAAACTGAGAAAAAATAATTCTTAGTTTCCTCTAAATAGAAAGTCCCACAGCAATGTGGGACTTTTTTTTGTTTTAAATATTTACGGTATGGCTTATTTTATTAGTTTAAAAACTTTTCGTAGTATAAAAAGCAATAATATAAGAGGATATTTGTTACGGTTTTCATCTGTCTATTACTGGACAGAAAATTTTTAATAAGTTCTTTTAAATGAGGAAATTTCGGTTTCCTCATTTTTTTTTAAACCTTATTTTGAAGCTAATAATTTTGATTCTTCCGGAGTAAATTCGTTTACTATTGTATAAGTATCAATTTTAGCAATTTCCATTTCGTCCAGAATATCAACCAAATTTTTAAAATTAGATTTTTTACCAGGTTTAATAATTATTGTAATTCCTCTGCCTGGTTTTCCTAACTGTGCAGAATAGTCTAACATATTTTTATTCTGTTTTAAGAGTTCTACTCTAATTCCATTTTTGCCATATGCTATTTCTTTAGGAGGAGCTGTTGGTGCATATAAAATACCTGAATAAGATACTAGTTTGTTATTTTCGCCTAATAATAGCGTTGTAATTCTATATTCTCCACCGCAGCCATGCGACCAACGACAAGTCCAGTCATTATCAGGCAAACTCAAATCCATAACTTTTGGTTTTGATAATTCACCAACAACCATAAAAAATATAATTAACAGAAAAGAAACGCTTACCATGGCGGTTAAATCAACTCTTGAATTTAGCTTTCTGCTTCGGATTTTTGTGGGTAGATTTTTCATGTTTTTATATTTATATAAAATTAGTTTGATGCTAATAATTTGGTTTCCTCAGGGGTATAATAATCTACAATGCTGTATGATTTTATATTTGTAATATTTACTTCTGGCTGACTTATAAATTTTCTGTCCAATTCAGTAATATCAGCAAAAACACTGAAGCTAAACAAAATAAATAAATTAAATAGAAGTATTTTTTAAAACACAAAAAAAAAAAATGGTCAAGCGGCTATATAGCCAAATAGAACTTAAGCTTTTGTAA
>SEBM01000325.1 GCA_004296145.1 Flavobacterium sp. | reverse complement strand
AAGCTAAAGTTATTTACACAATATGAAAAAATATATCCTTTAGGTAATTCATTATCATCGGGGAAATAATGTTGATACTCTGTCTCTTTTAAAAGCTGACTATCTTTATCAATAGTTAACATTTTCCCATAATACAAAGCATATTCATCTCCCAATTTCTCCAGCTCACTAATTTGCTTAACCATTTTGTCATCTGTCCATAAATCATCTGAAATAAAGTTTAAATATTTGCCGGTAGATTTTTCTAAGATTTCATTCAGACCAGAATGTACCCCTTCATTTTTTTTCCTGAAATTTACTTTTATATCAAATCCACAATCTGAATTTTTTTGCAACCAATCACGAATTAAGTTGACAGAAATGTTATCTGTGGAACAATCATCGATGATGATAAGCTCAATATTTGGATAGTTTTGCCTTTTTATACATTCCAGCGCTTCTATGGTATATTTTCCTGTATTATAGCACAAAACACCAATCGAAACTAATGGGTAGTTATTCAATTCCATTCATTTACTGTTTTGATAATAAGATTTATCTCTTCATCGTTCATCACAGGACTTATAGGAAGACTTATAACCTCGTTATGTATTTGCTCGGTAATAGGAAAGCTCAAGTTATTAAATTCTTTATACGCCTTTTGCTTATGCGGAGGTATCGGATAATGAATCAGAGATTGGATGCCCTTTTTCGTAAGATATTTTTGGAATTCATCTCTCGCTGTAGTTCTTACTACAAAAACATGCCAAACATGTTCATTTTCAGCATTCTCAGGCAGAGTTATTTTCGGATTTTTAATTTCAGAAATGTACTTTTCTGCAATTTGTTTTCTTATGTTATTATCTGTGTCCAGATACTTTAGCTTTACATCTAAAACTGCAGCTTGTATTTCGTCCAGCCGAGAATTAAGCCCTTTGAATTGGTTAACATATTTTTCTTCAGAACCGTAATTGGCCAATGCCCGAATTGTTTTCGCCAATACGGTGTCGTTTGTAGAAACAGCACCTCCGTCTCCGAGAGCACCTAGATTTTTACCGGGATAAAAGCTGAATCCTGCAGCATCCCCTAAATTTCCGGTTTTTTTTCCTTGGTATTCTGCTCCGATTGCCTGAGCATTGTCTTCGATCAGTTTTAAATTATATTTCTGAGCTATATTTTGCAATTCTTGTGAGAAGGCAACTCTTCCGTATAAATGAACGATTAATATTGCTTTAGTTTTTGCTGTAATAGCTTCCTCTATTTTGGAAACATCTATGTTGTAAGTGCTGATTTCAGGCTCTACAAAAACAGGAATAAGTTTGTTATCTGTGATCGCAAGAATACTTGCGATATACGTATTGGCGGGTACGATCACTTCGTCACCTTCTTTCATTATTCCTAATTCAAGATACGCTCTTAATATGAGACGAAGTGCATCCAGACCGTTTGCAACACCAATGATGTGCTGAGATCCGATGTACTGACCAAGATCTTTCTCAAAGATAGTATTTTCGTCTCCTAAAAGATACCAACCTTTGGATATAACTTGATGAATACGTTCTTTAATTTCATCTTCATGGCGTAAGTTGATCTTTTGAAGATCTAAAAATTTAATCATCTAAGTACTATTTTTTCTTGATTGACTTAATAAGTAAAATTATTTTAAAATTTCTTTGCAAATTATAAAACCATACTTTCCATAATCATTACCATTATATAGCAAATATTTTACATTATCAACTTCAAAAACAGCAGGGTAAGCTTGCATTTTGTCATCATTCATATTGGCACCTTCAGGAACAATTCTTTTTTGGCTCCTTTCCCAATTCTCCATATCTGTAGAAACGGCGGAAGTCAACCAATATGGATTTTCTTCTGTACCATATCCAAAATACATTTCGTAATGATTATCATTTTTAAAAACATAAGGTCTGCCTAGTCGATGCTCATTATTTTCGCATTTCAGTAGTATTTTTCCGGATTTTGGAAATTCTGAATGACTTTGTGATTTTAAATATCGGATATCATATTTTGGTAGTGTTTTATTGTGACCAGAATCAAATTCTGAACCTCCTCCGTAATAGGTATGAATATCATCGCCAATTTTCAAAACAGAATGTGCAACTCTAAAAAGCTGTTCGTCTTCTGTACGGTCGAGAACAGGAACGTTATAACATCGCTTAAAGGTATTTCCAAAATCCTCACTTACAGCAAGCCCGCCAAATACTAAGAATCTTACCTGTTTCGGTATTTGATATCCTGCATAGTATAAATAAATTTTATCTTCTATCTGTAAAACAGCACTTGGAACAACTCCATTATCATCAAAACAGCCAGGTTTCCCAACATCTAATACTGGCATATCACTTACTTTCAGGATTTTTGAAGGATCCTGTAAATCTAAATCTACGTAACCGACTCTTGATATGCCAAAACTGTCGCGAAAGCCACAGAATACTCGGATAGCATGTGCCAGGACTATAGGAGTAGGTTGCAATGCCGAATTTGCAAACCAATCGTTAGTATAATTTTGTGCGTCAAAAACACCTATCTTATCCCAATTCATAATAATAAATTTTTTAAATAATTGTATTTAGAATATTCAAGTTTTATAAATATTCTTCAGATACTTGAAAAGCTTCGTAACTCGTTTTAGGGACTGATCTTGCAGGAGATCCTACCAAGAGTTTACCATCTTCAGAGTTTTTTACGATAAGAGATCCGCTACCTACGATATTGTCTTTACCCAGTTTGATGTTATCATTAAAAGTGCTGTTTACTCCTAAAAAAGAGCTTTCTCCTATTACACAGAAACCAGAAATGACAACATGTGAGGAAATATAAACATGATCCTGAATTTCCGTACGATGACCAATATGATTGCCTGACCAAAGAATGATATTATCTCCTAATTTTACATGATGTTGAATGACATTATTTTCAAAAATAAAAACGTTCTCACCTATTTGTACATTTCTCCATACAAAAGCTTTACTGCTCACATAACTTGCGCATGTGTAACCTTTTGCTTTTGCTTCAAGAAACATCTTTCTTCTCACTCTATTTAGCTGCACGTAAGAAATAGCAACATATACATCAACTTCACTTGGCGGAAACAATGTTTCTAGTTCCTCGAAAGGATATACAGGTAATTCATATGGGTTATTCTGTGTAAGAAACTCTTTATTAACACTAAATCCAATTACTTCGTACGGAGAATCATAAGTGAAATACTCATAGGCAATCTCGGCAGTTTCTCCTAATCCTATAATGATTAATTTTTTTTGCTTTTCCATTATTTAATGTAGTTTTTTGTAAACAGTTTCTCTCAACACACCTCTTCCTCCAAAGCTTTCTTTAAAGTGAAAAAGTCCCTCATTGATAAATTTACCTTCGTCTTCATTTGCTGTTCCCAGGTTGAAGTAGTCGAAATTTTTATTTTTGCCCCAATCAATAATATAATCAATGATTGCATTAATAGGTCTAAATTCTTGATAGTTATTATTTTGTGCAATATATTGTGCATGTAAACTGTTGTTCAAAACAAATATAACACAACCTGCAACTAATACATTTTCATGATATGCTCCAAAAAGTCTGATGTTATCTTTTCCAACATTATTACGGAGCTTTAAAATATTCTCAATAGAATGTGTAGGTTCTTTCTTGTACTTTTCGTAGAGATTACTTGCCAATATCTTCCAGTAACCTTCAAAGTCTTCAGTTTCTTCTACTTGTACGTGTTTCCATGCTTTTACAATATTGTATTTTGTACCCTTATCATATTGTTTTTTTATAACCTCTATAGAAGGTCTCAGATCAATATATGTTTCCAGCTCTCTGAATTTTATTTCAAAACCACGATACCACATCGCATAATCTGTCTCTTCACTTATGGTATTGTAAAATATTTTAAAAGGGTTTCTGATGATAATTTCATCTGCAAGTTCTTTTTTCGCAATATCAAGAGTTAAATTTACAATATCTAATGCATCTTTTACTCCGATACTTTTTGATATAATAAAACCTCCATATGTACTTCTTGCGTGCGAGTTTATTATCTTTTTTCCTTCTTTTACTAGGATAATAGAAGGTAATACTGCTACAATTTTATTCTTTTTAAAAAAAATCAGCGAAAAGTCATCTTTTGCGTTTTGTTCGTTATGATCATAAAAAGCTCTTGTGTGCAAAAAATTTCCATTGATAGTGGTAGCTATGAATTCTTCCCAATCTTTTCGAAAATCTTCTGTGTATCTTATTACTTCCAAAATATTATTTTTTGAATAACGGATAGTCTCTTATATAATCACTTTCGTCATATTCCATACTTGCGATACACATCTGAACAGCATTATGGCTATATTTCATCGTTCGCCAACATTGTTTTGGTATGAAAACACCTTTTTCCGGAGAATCTAAAATAAACTCATATGATTCTCCATCGTTTGTTTCTATATTCAAAGTTATTTTACCAGCCATTGCAACAAGCACCTGTTCCAAGTTATGATGAGAATGAAATCCTCTTACAACATCTTCCGGAGTGAAATATGTCCAGTATATTCTCTTAGGAACAAAAGGTAGTTTTTCTTTTTCAGCAATAGAAATATACCCGGTAGAAGAGTCACCTATTTTAGAAAAATGGATGAGAGCTGGTTTTTTATCGGTTTGGTTCATAGCTAATTTGAAAATTTAGGTTTTGTCTTATAATTCCCGGCAGGGTAGAGCTATTTGAAGAAGAGCTCTCATTCATAATCTCGAAACTACAAATTTGCTCGTTGACATAGAGAACATATCGTTGGTTTTCCCCAAATATAATTTTAAAATAATAATTGCCAGCGTTTAAAAGTCCGCTGGGAATTGTAAAATCTAAAGTATAAATTCCTTTTTTAGAATCTTTATTTTGACTCCGTCAATATACCTG
>SEBM01001047.1 GCA_004296145.1 Flavobacterium sp. | reverse complement strand
GTTCTATTTTCTAATTAGTTGTTCTTTTGAAAAGCAATTTCTAGTGCTTTTCGGTTATTTCAGCCCCGCTTTTCGTTTCAATCTTTTTTAAACGCTTGTCCTTCTAGTCAATTTTCGTCACTGCGAGGAGGAACGACCTGGCAATCTTTTTCGTTAACCATCAAAAAAGTATTTTCACTCCAATCGGGTTTATTTTATTTAATTTTGGTGTTTTTCCCCTAATCCCTTTCCACACCTTTTTTCAGCGCCCATGCATATCCATAATGCACATTATCATGCCCGATAGTTGTAATTAATACTTCCTCAATACTTTTCATTTCAACGCTGTAAGTTGAAGTTGAAAAAGGCGTTATGTTTGCAAATACACCGTTTGCATAATCTTCTTTTATTTTTTGGATGCTCTCTAGCGCAATTAACTTTAATTCTGCAACCTCTTCCGCTGTTACGGTATAAGTCGGGCGAGTGTCTTTCTTATAAAATTCATTGTATTTTACTCCACTGGCATCGGCCAAAATTCCTGTGCGTACATAACAAAGTGTTTGTGTACTTACCACAATATGCCCGAAATTCCAGATGATATTGTTATTGTAACCATCAGGAATTTTATTCAATTGTTCAATAGTTAAGCTATCCACCAATTGAATAAAAGCTTTGCGGGAGTTTATTATAAAATCAAATACTTCGTTCATCATTTTAAGCTTCTATTTCTGATTCGTCCAAAGGTTGGTTAAAAGTGATCTTATTAAAAAACGGGTCATTTACCGTAACGGCCCAACTTCCATAAAAAGTTCTTTCCAAACCTGGTCTGTTATATTTATATTTTTTATCGATTAGCACTTTATGAAATTCCTTCAATCCAGAACAATCGATATGAATATGCGCACCGGGGGAACAATCGCCATGATGCTCACTTAAATGTAATTCAATTCCACCCAATGAAATTTGCATATAAATAGGAGCGTTATCGTCAAAACGATGCTCCCAATCTACTGTGAAACCC
>SEBM01001046.1 GCA_004296145.1 Flavobacterium sp. | reverse complement strand
ATATAGAGGAGGTTTTATTAAAATAACATGAATCCAAAGTTTTCTATAGTTGTACCAATATTTAATGTTGAAGAGTACATTGTTGAATGTTTAGAATCTATTGTCGAGCAGACTTTTGATGATTTCGAGGTAATTTTAGTTGATGACTGTTCAACAGATAATTCGATTCAAATCATTGAGCAAGCAGGTTGCTTGTCTGATAAAAGGTTCTCTTTAATAAGAAATCGAATTAATGGCGGTCTAAGTGTCGCCAGAAATGAAGGTCTTCTTCTTGCTAAAGGTGAATATGTTCTATTTTTAGACAGCGATGATAAAATAGCTCCGGTTACTCTGCAAAAATGCTTTGACGTCATAGAAAAGTTTAATCCTGATATTGTTGTATTCGATTTTATTCTGTTTTATCCTGATAGAACCACAAAGGAAAGAAATGATAATCTAAGAAGTGAATTAACAGGGCAAGAATTAGCTATAGCAACAATAAAAAATAGTGTATTAGTAGCTGCGTTGAACAAGGTCTTTAGAAGAGAGTTGATTATTTCCACCAACTTTAAATTTCCAATCGGACTTTGGTTTGAAGATGTATCTACAATTAAATTGTTCGCAAAAGCAAATTCAGTTTATAAAATTAATGAAGGACTATATCTTTACCGACAGAGAAGTGGTTCTATAACAAAAACTTTTTCTTTAAAATTGTTAGATAGATATACGGCATATAGGGATGTTTATAAGGAGTTAAGCCATGTAAGTTATGAGGGTGTTTACGAAAAATATTTTCTTATCTTCTTTATAAGAATGTTTTTTTTTCAAACTATAAATAATGCTTTCTTGCAAGCAAAGTTAGAGGACGAAGAAGAAGTTAATGAGATAATAGCATATATTGAGAAATTACCCGAAACGGAGATTCTTAAAAAAGAATATTTAAACATGGACCTCAGTTTTGTTGAAAAGGTTCTGTTGAAAATTTATTTCTTTTCTCCTAAGATATATAGGAACTTATATAG
>SEBM01000324.1 GCA_004296145.1 Flavobacterium sp. | reverse complement strand
AAATGATTATTTGTGTTTTTTTAAGTTCATTTTAGCATTTAAAACTACAATATCTTCGAATGAAGATATATCTCGTTTATCTACGCTGCTAAATTCCATAAGAACTTCTTTTATAATGCTTCTAATTTGTAAAATGTTAGCATTTTCAACGCATTCTTTTAAATTACTCACTGAGCAATTTAGTGAGGCTACCTGTTGACTTAGTAAATCTATAATGCATTTTTCCATCTTCCAGCATGTATGACGCGTTTATCATTTTTTTCATTAATAAGCTTATCATGTTGCTCAATAGTCGCTAATGAAGCTATAAATAATTTATGAGAGAGAATTGTTGATAATATACCTGTTCTTCTATCACTAACATCACTTATAACTTTGAAAAAGAATTCAATGGTATTGTCATTATTAACGTATGGACGAATACCGTTAATGAAACTTGATACAGATTGCAAAATTATTGATGTGGTTTCAATAATCATAAAATCTGAATCATCTTTCATTGCCTCAAACTTCAACTGATTATTGACAAGAGATCGAACATCAAGAGTTTGAAAATCAAAGAATTTAGTTCCACATAAAATCAGTTGACTTTTGGCACTGAATCCTATTTGTTGCCTTTTGGCAAATTAACACCAGCATTTAATATATTTTTTTTCATTTCTATTTTTTTTAATTTTTAGATAGCCTGAAATTCACTAATCGCATGCGATTTAATAAGTGAAAGGTGGCTTACCAGAGTAAATTAATAACTCAAAAAGATCAGAGTCATGCGAACCTCTATCAATATCGGCTTGCAAGGTTCTATCACTAGATTTTAATATCCCAAGAAGTCAAAGAACTATTTTGCCATAAGCCACAGCAAAGCATGGTAACTTATTTTAAGCTACATATTGTTCTAAAATGATGTTGACTGGTAAGTAAGGACTTGAAAAGATTTAATCATATCCCGCAATTAACAAAAAGAAGATGTCCTTTTACTGTTAATTCAACAAAGCAAAGTTAAATGTCATTAACCACTTTTCAAAATATTACTTGAATATTATTATCAACATAACGTTCTATTTATAAGTTACAATATTTGAATATAATGGTTGACAACTTTGATGCTGTCAACCAAATCAGTATTTAAGATGAGAAAATTATTAGTTATATAACACCTTCATCGGCCATACTGTAATAACCATGCTCACTGATTATCAAATGATCATGTATTTCTATCTCCAATAGTTTAGCTCCCTCCTTAAGTTTAGCCGTTAATTTAATATCAGCATTAGATGGATTTAAATTCCCACTTGGATGATTATGGCAAAGTACCAATCCACTTGCATTGGCTTTTAAGGCAATTACAAAAACAACTTTTGGATCAACTACAGTCCCACTAATTCCCCCCATTGAGACATTCACTAATCCTAACACTCTGTTGTTTCGGTTTAATAAGATGATTTTAAACTCTTCTAAGAAACCTATTAATCCCAAGTTCCAATGCTGTATTAAGATATCGTAACATTGCTTAGAACTACTGATTTGAGGTCTTTCTGAAGGATTGAACTTTGGCTTGTAGGTTAGCTGAACCTCGCATACTTTTAATAACTGATTTTGTTCCATATCGATTTATTTAATTATGGAACTGTATCAAGCTTTCAGATCAACTAAGTAAAGAAGCAACGCATTAAATGGGTGGTGCGGATGACACAGGAGCGTTTAAGGGGGAATTTCTTTAAACGTGTTGAGATGCAAAGGTTAAATTTGAGCAATGATTGGATATAAGTCGTCACCCGCGGAAAATTACAATCGAAACTTCTATAAATTATCAGTTAAATAACTGATAATTAATTAATTAAATAAGAATAAATAATGTTTTATCTCTGATTTTTTGTATCTTTGTATTAGTAAGATCAATCAATAGCAAAGATACTTCTCGAAAGACAAATCTGTCTTTTTTTGATATTTAACAACAATTTTTTTAACATGAACACACAAGTAACAATGGGAATTGACTTCCCTCAACTCGACCTATCTAATTTTATTTCAGAAGCAACAAATAAGTTGGATATAAATAGATATTTTCAAACTCTAGGAGATATTACCGTAAACATTGAAGATGAAAATATTAGAAATGATATTTTCCATAAGTATATCTACCAGCGTAAAGAAAGAAATCAAAAGTTTGAACAAGCCTATAACAATTACTTTTCTTTCGCACTAGACAACACTTTTAATTGCCAGGTTAGGAACACGTTTTTGATTGGCCACTTTTATACCACTAAAGAAGTTAAGACAAAACTTACGGAGTTGTACAATCATGAATTTGCTCCTTTGCATTACTATAAAAAAGCCGCAAAGCTAGTGGATTTAAATAAAAACAATTGGTTTACAACTAAGTATATGAAAAATCCGTTTCAGGAAAATGGTGTATTAATTATTGATTGCTTAATCTAATTGAGTTTTGCTAATTCTTAAGTGACTGTAAAGCATTAATAGAGATCAATTTAATAAAGACAATATTTTAGCAGCATATATTTGCTGAAAATTTATTGTCTTTTATGTAAATACCATTTCTTTTATGCCATCAAATGCATTAGGATGCTTAAGGTAGAATCTGATTATTTATTAAGTAAACTACACGCTATTAAAATTTGGAAGCATTTACCGATCCTTGGTTATTATAACTGATTTAGGCGCAAATATTCAAATTTTAAATCAATTTTGCAGTAAATCTGTTTTGAAAAAATGATGATGGAAAAACCCAAACCATTAAATAGTGTAGCTTCTGCGACAATGAAGGCTAACGTATCTAAAAACACTAAGCCCGAAATTCTCTTTCGAAAGATGCTTAGATTGAGCGGGCTGAGTGGGTATCGGATCAATTGGAAAAAGGCTGCTGGAAGGCCAGATATCGCCTATCCAAGCAAAAAAATTGCAATCTTCATTAATGGGTGTTTTTGGCATAGATGTAAAAAATGTAATCCAAAAACTCCCAAAAACAATTATGAGTATTGGCAGAGCAAATTCATAAAAAACGTCCGGCGTGATATAGAAAATGAAAGCAAGTTATTAAGTAGTGGGTGGAAAGTATATACCATATGGGAGTGTGAATTGAAGCAAGATTTAACATCGATTTTGAATGATATAAAAGATGCATATAAGCTATTTTAATTGAAGACTCTTTCCCTATGAAAAGATAAATATTGTAATCTCTTCATATTCAGAAAAACGTTGTCTAATTTGATACCATCAATAGCTTCAACAACCTCTTTAGGTAATCTCTCAGAATAAATCATCGCTCCATCATCAGTGAAAGATATATATCCTAAATCAAACAGTGCATCCATATTTCTGCTCAATAAAATTCCATTGTTTGCATCGTAGCGTTCATCTTCGTTTGAAACTATAAATGGTTTGATATGACTTGCAATAAGCACAGGATATTCTAGTTTTTCAAGCATGCACTTTGATCCGCCTAGTACAAAAGCACTTTCATCTTTAAGCTGATTTTTATAAATCCTGTGTAAGTATGGATCTCTTATTATTCTTTCCTCAACTAAGCTCCCAAAAATTTTCATAGCATCCTCTTTGAAGTAAAGAATATCGTCTTTAAAAACTAAATCATCAAGTTTGCTTAATAGGTTTGGGAGATACGCTATTTGATTGTATTTTCTTTCGATAAAACCAATCTCTTGTGCGTAGGAGTAGTAATAACTAAGTTCGTCATTAGTAAGAAAACCTTTTTCAATTGTTGAAATGTCTACGAGCATTAAAGCTATAATCTCTCCTTTAGTTAGCCTACCGTTTTCAACTAGTGTTTTAATTAAAAAATTTAGTTGATTAAGATCTGACTCTTGGTTTACTGCTCTGTTAAAACTAGAATTAGAATATACAATTTTTGAAAGCAATGAAGTCCGCTTCTTATTTGTCTTAGCGTTGATGAATTCTATGGAATTGGGATTATACGATACTAAAAAAGGATTAATAAAACCCATTTTAACCATTTGGTTAATGCCTTTTCGAATTGAGATAAAATTTATGTCAGAAAATGCTTTTATGCGATTTTGTAATCGTAAATACTTTTCTTCACTGTAAGGTTCATGAACAAATTCATCAATAAATTGCAGACAAGCATATAGCGTATTTAGGAATTTTTTGCCATTATAATCTGTAAATGCAATTGTAAATGGCCAGTATTCATCATTTACTTTTACTCTTTTTGCCATGCTATATAAATCTCAATTCGCCTATATCTTTAAAATCTTTTATTGGAATTCGATAATATGGCGCTCCCTTGTTCTGATCTTTTGGGTATTTTTTGATATCTTCTCCGGACATAAAGCCAATTAAATAAACTTTATTAGGCTCGACTGTTTCGTTGTACTTAGCCGCGATGTATATATCTTTAGGATGATTGTCAACATCGTCAACTTTTGGCATGATATAAGAAAAATAATTTTTTGTAGCGGATTTGATCTCAATTTTTCTACCTTTTATAATTAGGTCATAGTCATCTACGATTCCAGACGTATCTAAACCTTTTGCTGGAGTAGAAACTTCAAAATTATCAGAAAGCCAAGTAGATACAACCATTTCACAGACAATACCACGCCAAGCCTCAACATTGGTGTATCGCCAACTCCCGGCGTCTGTTTTCTCAAAATCCGAGATTTGCTGTTTAGCTAATTTAATGTTTTCTTCAGTAACGGAGATTTCTATCATTTTTGACTATAAAAAGGTATTCAATATTTTTATTCTTATTTTCTTTACCTGTTATTTTATAGTTATGCTCTTTTTCAATGACCTCGACACTGCTAGAGTATTTTTTTAAAATTAACTTGAGAGTTTCTTTATCAGGGTATGCCCGGTTATTGTAACTAAGATACCAATATTTAAAGTTTGTTAGTTTAGAAAATAAATTATCTAG
>SEBM01000323.1 GCA_004296145.1 Flavobacterium sp. | reverse complement strand
TTTATATAGTTTAAAAGCGAGACATTTTGTCTCGCTTTTTTATTTAATAATTCCTCAAGATTTAAAACATTTCCTTTTGAAGTGTTAAAAGGACTGTAATTTGTTGTTTCTTTTTTTATTTATCAAATTTTTTTTCTGAACCCTCTATTTTTAGTAAATCCGCAATTTTTCTTTCAAAATTTATATGTATGCATAGTAATTAGATTCTCTAAGGTTTGAAATTTGATTTTTATTGAATAAAACTCATTGCTAAATAGTTAAAATAATGTGTGTAATTATGATAAATATGAATTTTATTTAACAAATATTTATACATATTGAAATTATTTGTATTTTGGTATCATTAACTAACCAAAAACCTAACACAATGAGAGTGTATTTGCTAATTATGTTGTTTTTCAGCGGAATTTCCTTTGCGCAGAATACAATAACTGGTTCTGTTACTGACAGTAACAAACAATCTATTCCTGGTGCCAATATAAATGTGGTTGGAAGTTCTACCGGAGCTTCGACAGATTTTGATGGTACATTTAAATTAAATACTTCATCTAAGCCGCCTTTCACTTTAAAGGTATCTGCTGTAGGTTTTGAAACACAAACCATTAGTGTGACATCTTTAAATCAAAGAATTGATGTGGTTTTAAAAGGTGAAGAGAATAAACTAGATGAGATTGTTGTTGCTGCTTCCAGAACTCCCGAAAGAGTTCTTGAGTCTCCTGTGACAATTGAGAGAATGAGTATTCAGGATATTAAGAAAACGGCATCTCCTTCTTTTTATGATGGTTTGGAGAACATGAAAGAAGTACAAATGAATACTAGTAGTATGTCATTTAAATCAATCAACACAAGGGGATTTGCGACTGTAGCAAATACTCGTTTTATGCAGTTGGTAGATGGTATGGATAACTCATCTCCTTTATTGAATTTCGTTTTGGGGAATTTGATAGGAGTTTCAGAAGTTGATGTTCAAAGTGTAGAGTTACTTCCTGGTGCATCTTCTGCTTTATATGGAGCAAATGCATTTAACGGGATTTTATTTATGACAAGTAAAAGTCCATTTACTTCTCAGGGAATTTCAACATATTTTAAATATGGAGTTACTTCCCAGGAAGCTGCTGGTACAAATGAATATTATGATTTTGGTATTCGATTCGCACATGCCTTTAATAAATATTTTGCAGCTAAAGCCAACTTTACTTATATGCAGGCTACAGATTGGTATGCTACAAATTATAATGATAAAACAAGAGGAAGTATCGATAGAACAGATCCTAATTATGATGGTATAAATGTTTATGGCGATGAAGCTTCGACAAATATTAGAGGAGTAGGTCAGAAGTTAGAAGCAATGGGATTAATTCCTGCAGGGGCGTCTAACCTTTTGCCAAACTCAAATGTTAGTAGAACAGGTTATAATGAAACTGATCTGACTAATAATAAAGCAGCAAATAAAAAAATTGATTTTTCTTTTCATGGAAGACCTTTTGGTGATGAGAGATTAGAAATTATCTGGCAAAGTAAATTCGGTACAGGTAATGCTGTTTACCAAGGAGCAAACAGATATTACTTAAATGACTTTTTTATGCAACAACATAAATTAGAATTTAAAGGAAAGAATTTTTTCTTAAGAGGTTATACAACTTCAGAAGATGGTGGTCATTCTTATGATATGATTTTCACGGGAATTAATGTAAACAGAAAATGGAAAGATGATAATACCTGGTTTGGGCAATATGCGGGAGCATATGTTCAGGGTACTTTATCAGGTATGACGCCACAACAAGCTCATGCAGCGGGAAGAGCTACTGCTGATATCGGACGTTTTTTACCGGGTACTACACAGTTTAAAAATGCTTTTAATCAGGTAATTGCAGATGAAAGCGTTCTTAGTGGATCAAAATTGGTGGATAATTCAAGAATTTATCATTCTGATGCCAATTATAATTTTAGAGATGAGATAAAATTTGCTGAAATTCAGGTAGGAGGATCTTTTAGGTTGTATGAATTAAATTCTCATGGAAGAATTTATACAGATGCAAATGGGCCAATTAATTATAATGAATACGGTGCTTATACTCAATTGATGAAAAAATTCATGGATGATAGATTAAAATTCACAGGATCTATTCGTTATGATAAATCTAAAAACTTTGATGGAAATTTTTCACCACGTTTATCTCTTGTGTATTCTGCCGGAGAGAAGAAAAATCATAATTTCAGAGGATCTTTCCAAACAGGTTTTAGAAATCCGTCTACTCAGGACCAATATATTGGCTTTAATGTTGGTACTGCTGTACTGCTTGGTTCTGCTCCGGATAATTTGACAAGATTTAATGAAACTTTTAATCTTAGTGCAGAAGGACAATCTTACACAGGACAAGCAACTAAAAACATGAACGGAGAAGATGCTTATGGAAATTCTTATTTAGCAAGTTCTGTAAATGCTTTCTCTGCATTGGCAGGATCTAATCCTGTTGCAGCGGCAGCTTTACTTCAGAAATCAAAAGCGAATTATGTAAAGCCTGAGCAGGTAAAAGCTTTTGAGCTAGGATATCGTTCTGTTTTTGAAGGTACTTCTATAGATCTTAATGGGTATTACAATATTTACAATGATTTTATTGGAAACCTTAATGTGATATCTCCTTTTTATGGTAAAGCACAAAATAATCCTAATCTTGCGGCAGGAACCGGGGATCCGGGAGTTCAGTCTGTAAGAGCTTTGCAAAACGGAGAATATAGAGTTTATCAGGTATATACAAATTCAGACGTAGAAATACATTCTCTTGGTTTTGGAGTAGGACTTTCCAGAAAAATAATTTCTGATTTTGAATTGGGTGTAAATTATAATTATGCACAATTTGATTTTGATCAACAAGAAGATCAAAGCTTTGAAGCGGGCTTTAATACACCAAAACACAGAGTTAAAGTATCGCTAGGAAACGAGAAACTATTTAAAAATTTTGGATTTAATGTAAGTGGAAGATGGAATAGTGAATATGAGTGGGAATCTAGTTTTGCAGATGGCACAATTAAAGCGGCAACTGTTATTGATGCTCAGATAAATTATGGAATTCCAAAATTAAAATCTGTTGTAAAATTAGGAGCAGCCAATATAGGTGGTAAAGAATATTATCAGGTAATTGGTGCGGGATTAATCGGTCAGCAATATTTTGTTTCCTGGACAATCAATCCTTAAATTATAACTCGTAAATCAAATTCATTATTTATGTTTCTGAATATAATTGGGAAGCATATAAATTAAAATATATAAATCATGATAAAAAATTTCAAATGGCTGTTATTGGTTTCGTTGACCTTTATGGCATGTAATAGTGATGATGAAGTTGCTGAAGTAATAAATTCGTCTGATGGTTTGCCTTTGACTGCAGGAACTGCAAATTTTTCTAAATATGTTGCTTTAGGAAATTCGCTAACTTCGGGTTTTAGTGATGGCGCACTTTTTATAAAAGGACAGGAAGGAGCTTACACTAACGTAATGGCACAGCAATTTAAGCTTGTTGGCGGTGGAGAGTTTAAGATTCCATTTATGAATGATAATGTTGGAGGTTTGCTTTTTGGTGGACAGGTAAATCCAACATTTGGTCCAAGATTATATCTTAATAGATCGATATCTGCAGATCATCCTGATACTACGGTTGATCCTGTTAGTGGGGCGTCTACTACTGAAGTTCTGAATCCTGCAGTTGCTGCTGCAGGGCCTTATAATAATACCGGAGTTCCAGGGGCAAAAAGTTTTCATTTACTTTCTCCTAGTTACGGGGCAGCAGCTGGTTTAGCAAATGGGACAGCTAATCCTTATTATGTACGTTTTGCACCAAACGGTTCGACTTCCGTTTTGGCATATGCAATGAGCCAGGCTCCAACGTTTTTTTCTCTTTGGATTGGAAATAACGATGTTTTAGGATACGCAACAACTGGAGGTGATGGAACGAATCCGATTACTCCGGCTTCCGGGGCTCCGGGGATTGGTTTTGATGGAACTTATGGGGCACTTATTACAACCTTAACTTCTGGTGGAGCAAAGGGTGTTGTGGCAAATATTCCTTATGTTACTTCGATTCCTTTTTTCAAGACAGTTCCTTATAATCCTTTAACGGCTTCTGCAATAGGAAAAGGAAATGCTACACAGGGTACAGCACTTATAACAGCATTAAATGCACAGTTATACGGACCATTAAAACAAGCTTTGACAGCTTTTGGAGCAGGTGACAGAATAAATTTATTGTCTGCAACAGCTTCAAATCCACTTTTAATAAAAGATGAATCCTTAACAGATCTTTCTCAGCAGTTAAGAGCAGCATTTACGCCATCACTTGGAGCTCAGACTGCAGCTTTTTATGGTGCTATTTTTGGACAGGCACGCCAGGCAAAAGCAACAGATTTAATTCTTTTGACTACACGTGGCGCTATTGGAACAGCTCCTACAGCGGCAAACTCAGGATTAGGAATTGCACCTCCGGCCCCTTTGAATAATTTTGGGATTACTTATCCTTTACAAGATAAATATGTTTTGATTCCAACGGAAATTGCAGAATTAGAAACAGCAACCAATGCTTTTAATGCTACCATTAAGTCTATTGCAGAAGCTAAAGGTTTAGCTTTTGTAGATGCAAATGCAATTATGAAACAAATTGATGAAGGTGGAATTTCTGTTGATGGTTACACTATGAAATCAACATTTATTTTTGGTGGAACATTTTCTTTAGATGGTATTCACCCGACTCCAAGAGGATATGCTTTTATTGCTAACAAATTTATCGAAGCGATTAATGGTAAATATGGTTCAAATTTAAAAGGAGTTCATTTGGGTAATTATCCGATTTCTTTTCCTTCAGTATTATAAGAAAGGGGAATTTTAAAATATAAAAAGCCACTCGTTTTATTAAATGGAGT
>SEBM01001045.1 GCA_004296145.1 Flavobacterium sp. | reverse complement strand
TAGATAAGGAGACCTATTTTTTACTCAACCGCATTTACCTGGTAAGCGCTGGTGTTTTATCGCTATCAATTCCATTTATACGATTGGAATGGCTTACAGAGCAAAAGGCAGCACAGCAGGTGTATACATCGGTAAATTGGGAAGCTGTATTAGAAAAAGCCACAATTGTAACCGATAGCAATACTAATTTTAGCTGGGGAAATTTCTTAGTTTACATTTATTGTACAGGTATAATTTTCTGCTTGTGTAGATTAGCCTATAACTTACTATCTGTAAAAAAGCTGATAAAAAATGCTAAGGCAGGTTCGGCATTTTCATTTTTTAGCAAAAAAGTGGTTGATAAAAATTTGCCTTCAATTGATGTGATCGATATTCATGAAGAGGCACATATTAAACAATGGCACACAGCAGATGTATTGTTTTTCGAGATTATTGGAGTGTTAACGTGGGTAAATCCAATCATTTATTTCTACAAAAAGTCCATCAAAAATATACACGAATTTTTAGCAGATGAGCATGCGGCAGAATTTCAAGGAGATAAGGCAGAGTATGCCATGCTAATTTTAAGTCAATCGTTCGGAATTTCTCCTAACCGCTTAACCAATGGTTTTTTTGATAAATCACTGATCAAAAAGAGAATTTTTATGTTACAAAAAGAGCGATCAAAGAAAATAGCTGTAATGAAGTACGGTTTTTTTATCCCGCTTTTTGCAATTCTAATTATCTTCTCTTCTGCAACGGTTAGAAAAAATGAAGAACTGATTTCCATTACCAATCAAATCCCATTAGATAAACCTATAGAGATGGTTAGGGAAATAATAATTCCAGAGCCTAAATTTAATCCTGAAAAGATATCTACAACCGAAATCATCCCAACAACAGAAAAAGTTGATGGAAACTGGAATGGCTTTTATAATTTCATGGCTAAATCTATTAAGTATCCATCTGCAGCGCAGAAAAATAATCTTCAGGGTAATACACAAATAAAATTCACGCTCCAAAAT
>SEBM01000322.1 GCA_004296145.1 Flavobacterium sp. | reverse complement strand
AAAATAGTTATTTTCTTATAACAATAATAACTTATTTGTTAATTATAAGAAAATACATTGTAAATAATTTAGTATATAAAATAAAAAAACGCCTTAGATTATAAGGCGTTTTTAGGGTAATTATTTAAGATAATTAAGCTTTAGCTTTTCTTTTTACCGTGCAGCCAATTTCTTTAGTTTCAGTAATGGCAGGCTTCTGATTATTCTTTAAAGAAGTGATAACATCTTCAACATATTTTGTTTTTTCATCTTTGGTTCCTTCCGGATCGTTGTCGATGGCGCCTGTATATTCTACTACATTTCCCTTAGCTGTTTTAGAAACTACGAAAAGATGTGGCGTGTGTTTCGCTCCATATTGATCTGTAACCACTTGTCCCTGATCAAATAAATAAGGGAAAGAATATTTTTTCTCTTTTGCCAAATCCTGCATTTTATCAAAAGTATCTGCTTTAGAAGCTTCAGGATCATTTGGATTAATAGCAATTACAGGATATCCTTGTGATTTGAATTTTTGTCAAGATCTAAGATTCGCTGCTCATACGCTTTTGCATACGGACAGGTATTGCACGTAAATACAATAATAAATCCTTTTGCATCCGGGTAACTTGCAAAAGAAACGTTTTTGTTATCTACATTTTTTAGTTTAAAATCCGGTGCAGCTTCTCCGGCTTTAAGGGTTTTGCTTTGTGCCTGAGAAAGTAAGGCAGTAAAAACAAGCATAATAGTGAGGACCTTTTTCATGGTTACAATTTTTTATATTCAGTTAATAATTGTTCGTAAGTAAATTCGCTTTCGACAAATTTTCGTTTGTCATTTTTGATGAAAAGTGTTGCCGGAATACTTCCTGACCAGGATGGATCTACACGATCGATATATTCTTGTGGATTGCTTTCGTTTAAAAGAAAAACTTCATTTTTCAGGTTTTTTCTTTTTACAAAAGGAACAACAGCTGATGTCAATTTTGATTTAAAATCAACACTAATCAATAGTACAGCCAGTTTTTCTGATTTAAATTCCTGTTTAAGTTTCTCGAAATGTGGCAATTCTTTGATACACGGCGCGCACCAGGTAGCCCAAAAATTGACAACATAAGTACTGTCTTTTCCGTTTTTGACTCTTTCCTGAAGCTGGTCAATCGTAATCAGTTTTACATTCTGACCAAACGAAATTCCCGAATACGTCAACAGAAAAGCACAAATTATAAAGGTTTTGATTTTCATTTTAAGCTGATTTGTGGCGTTTAAATTATATATTGCTTCCTACAAATATAAGGAATTGCAGTCAGAAAAATTTCTACATTGAATATTCTAAAGTTGGACCACGATCAATACTAAAAACTGGATCATCGATAACTTCCTGACAAATTATAATTTTGTTTGCTGAATAAAACTCTAATTTTGCACCAAATAAAACGCAAATGAATCTGTACGAACTAACCGTTAATGATACTGAAAAGATTGCGCTGACTGATTTATTTTTTAGTGATAAAAATAAGGCAGCATTGGCACAAACGATCAAAGAACATACTTATCTGGAAGATTTAAAGAAATACAATCTTCAGGTTGACAATAAAATATTGCTGCACGGGCATTCCGGCTGCGGTAAGACGACAACGGCAAAAGCGATTGCTACTGCTCTGAACAAGAGTATCGTTATCATCAATCTTAGCACTTTAATAAACGCTAAAATTGGTGAAACATCCAGAAATGTAAAGACAATATTTGATAAAGCAATCCGTGAAAAAGCGGTTTTATTTTTGGATGAATTCGATCAGATCGGAAAAAGCCGCGACAGCGAAGATAAAGATGTGGCTGAAATGAAGCGTCTGGTAAACACTATTATTCAGTTAATCGATTATTTACCGAGTGAAAGTTTATTAATCTGTGCAACAAATCATTACCACAGTATTGATACAGCTTTATTGAGAAGATTTCAGTTAAAACTAAAATTCGAATTGCCGGATGAAAATCAGCTTGATGTTTATTATGATAAAATACTGGCCCCTTTTCCTGAACATTTACAGGATATTCCACGAAAGTACACGATTTCATACGCTGAAGCGAAAGATTACGTCAACACTGAAATGAAAAGACAAATTATTGCTGAATTAGAACTTGCGAATAAAAAAGAAAGAGTTTAGAAAATCATCTAAACTCTTTCTTTTTTATCTTCTTCCTCTAAAACCACCACCGCCACCTAATCGGCCGCCTCCGCTTCTTTGGAAATTTTGAAAGTTCCTTGTCTGCACTTCCCCTCTCTGACGCGAAAAATCAGAGTGGTTTAGCCCTTCAATCGTATTGGAACGTCCTGGTTCTCCAAGCGGTTTATTCGGTGAACCCAAAACCCGATCCTGTTTTTGCAAATCAAGATTATTATTTCTGATTTTATCTCCCGAAGGCTGAATTCTTTCGCCCGATTTATTGGTCGAGCCTAATGTTCCGGCTTGTGTCCAGCCACCGTTTCCGTTGTTATAGTGGCTCCAGTTTCCGTTACTGTCTTTTCTGTAAACGTGTCCGTCATGACCTGCGTATAAATTTCCATTAGTTCTAACAGTTGTTCCACCTCCGCGATGATGTGTAACTACACCTTCTTTTCCTCCTGAAGTTTCATACCCCATTACAGTTCCGCGTCTCGTTATGACGTGTCCGGTTTGTACCCAGTCACGACCGTTTGATGCCGCAGAATGTCCCCATTGCGCATAAGCGTTGTGACCCTGAACGGTTTTTCCATAATTTCCTGTCCACGGATTATAAGTACTTGCAGCAGTGCGTCCTCCATACCAACCCTGAACACTTGCAGAACGGCCGTATCTTCCTGTTGCCGGATTGTACCAGGCAGAAGTTCCCGCAGATCCATAAGGCCCATAAACGGCTCTTCCGGCTGCCCAGCCTCCCGTCCACGGATTATAAACAGCTCCAATGCCATACGTACACGGCCACGGACGGTAAATTGGATACATTGGCCCGTAATAAAAATACGGTGGATAATAAAATCCCGTTCCGTACATGAGGACAGATCCTACAACGGCGCCCATAATAAAGGCTCCAAAATAACCGGCTGTTGTACTGCTCTCCACAGTAGTATCGGTAACATTGGTCTGTGTTACATAAGTCACATTATAAACAGGTGAACTCGGCGGAATGGTATAAATTTCTGTTGGAACTGAGTCTGTTACTTTCCACGGACCATTTGGTTTTACAGACATGAACCAAACTGCCTGAAAACATAAATAATACATATCTCCGACCTTAATTACTTTTTCCTGTGTATTGCTGGCATATTGAAGAGATGTGCCTTCTATAGGTTTAAATTGAGGTTCACCATCATATGTGACTTTTGCTTTGGCTTCGGCATCGGCTTTTTTAACAATGGCTGTTGTTGGAATTTGCGATAACATTACAGCGTCTGAGGCTTCTGTAGTTCCCGGCACTGATGAAAGCACGTTTGCGCGTGGTGAATCTTTTGGAATTTTAGCAAAATCTGCCGGAAGATTATTAGTTGCATAAGTCCAAGGTCCTGTTAATTCTTTTGATTTAAACCATCTTCCTGACAATAGTACATAATATTGACCGTCTTTTTCATCGGCAAAAATGTCATTGTCTGTATTTTCAATATACATTAACTGTGTGTTGGGAATTTTGGTAAATTTTGGTGTTCCGCTTACTGAAATCAGCTCTGCCGGTTTGTTACTAAAGAAAACCTCCAGATTCACATTTACAGATTTCGGCGGAATCATTTTCTTCACTTCATCAAAATTCTCACCTGATGGTAAACTATTTAAAGCCTTTGGTAAACTTGTGGTTCTTGTCCATTTTCCGTCTAGCGTTTTTGAGGTAAGCCAGACATTTTCAACCAGTAAATAATAGTTTTTAGATGGTTTATCAAAAAACAAATCCCAATTAGTATTGACGACATAACTAATATCGGTTTTTTCGACGGGAACCAAAACAGGTTCTCCCTGAACAATCAGTAAAACAGAAGGATTTGAACTATAGAATATCGGTGGCGGATCATTTTTTACCGCAACTCCTTTTGCCGGAGAATTTGTTCTTTCTAAATCGGCCATGACACGGTCTAAGGCAATTGGATTTCCGCTTTTTGGAATCAATTCCTTAAATAATTGTTCCATTTTTGGCGTTACTTTTTCATCCAAAGCAGGAAATCTGACATCCGTAACTTCAATATTTTTAAAGAAAACATTTCTGGTTTCCTTATCCACCAAAGTTTCGGTTTGTAGTGAAGCTACACCCAAAACTTCTTTTCCGTCTTTTGGAGTCATTGAAAACGCAACCCGCGCTGTTAATTTTTTAAAATCCTTCCATTCGTCTACCTGTGGTTGATAGTACACCAGTTTTGAACCGTTATTGATTATTTCTCTTGGCCATCCAATATCAGTGGTTTCTAATGAATCTGCGACAGCAGGCTTGATAAGTTCTGCTAATTTCTCCTCTTTATCCCTCTTACAGGCGAACGAAACTAAGACAAAACTGATTATTATTAATTGGAATATCATCCTTATAACTTTACTACATTTCATAACTGATTATTTTAGGGGATACACTTAAATTAACTTGACTATTTATATTTGGTTATTCATTTCGAATGAGATAAATCAGGATTTCTTCTTCCAGTTCTTTTGATAAGTTTTCGAATTCGAGTTTATGGCGAAAATCTTTTTCGAATTTCTTTTTATATTTCTCGGCTTTAGCCCTGCTTTGACAATAATCTTCGCAGATTGTTTTGAATTTATCGTCAACCAGATACAAAATCTTGAGTGATTCTATGTATTCAACAAACTTTGCATTATATAATTCTTTAGGAAGAGACATATTATGATTTTTAAATTAAAGTAAATCAATAAATTAGAATCGAAATTTCTAAAACAAACCTTAATTTGATGATTAGTCAATGGCTATTTTATCTGT
>SEBM01001044.1 GCA_004296145.1 Flavobacterium sp. | reverse complement strand
TTTGAATTGTAACAATGGGTTAGTATCATTACCCGTGGTTCTGGGTGCTTGGGGGCTGCCATCGTAAATAAAAATCCCCGCATCTACTAAACTCCGCAGTTTATTAATCTGAAATTCTTGATCTCCTGACGTAATCTTCACATAGATAGAATTATATTGTCTAAGTCTCTCAGAACCTTTGGAGTCCATAAGAAGTTTATAGGAAGCTTTAGCAAAGGTCAAAGCAAAATCTTTCAAATCATTCTTATTTCTATCTAAATCAAATAGTTTATTTGCACTGACATTTTGATAAACTTTATTTTGTAGCTCTATTTTTAATGGTGTATGGGAATTATTCTTATACTCTTCCAACATTAGATTATAAATGTGTATAATATCTCCGATGTCTCCTACGCAAACTTTCGAGAGCATTGTAACACCATGATAGAACTGCTTTTTGTTTTTCTTATTTGCTCCTGTCTTTGTTATATTAAGTGCTATTTCTTTAAGTGGTGTATCTCCTAAAAGATTTCCCGGATGGGGATAAGTATTAGAGTCTTTGGAAATAAGCTTATTCCTTTTTTCCAAGATATCAACTACAAAGTTTTTGTTACTCCTAATTTGTTCGTTAACCAAGTTCCCCAAATCAAAAGTCTGTAAGTCCCTACCTATTCTTGTTTTCTCCTGTATTCCAGGAGAAAAAAGAATAGCATTTAATGTCTGTGCTTCAGTAGTTATTTTAAAGGCACATTTTGAACTTTGAAAAATGAATGTTGAAATAATTTGAATAATATTCTCCTGATTTAAATACCTTGTTGATACGTCATCTAATAAATAAAATATTTTGTGATTGAATAAGATAGGGCTACAGCTAGTAATAGCTGTAGATAAATCTTCAAATACAGCGGGAGCTGCTGTTGAAATACAAATTTCATCTCCTTCATTTTTTTCAAGAAGGTTTATTTTTTTGCTGAGCACATCATCCACTTCTTTGTCTGATTTTACCTCAAGTATGCCAATACTATTT
>SEBM01000321.1 GCA_004296145.1 Flavobacterium sp. | reverse complement strand
TTCTATAATTAAACATATAGCAGTTATTATAAATAGCTAAACTTAAATTTATGCATAAATCACTTTTTGGTCATATTCAAAAATTTGTACCATTAGAACCTTCAGACATTGACAAATTAGAATCTTGTTTAGAACTTTCAAAAATAAAGAAGAAAGAACATATATTAAAGGAAGGGGAAATTTGCAGCACTTTTTATTTCGTTGTAAAAGGCTGTATGCGCCAATATATTATCAATCCTAAAGGAACAGAACAAACACTTCAATTTGCTATTGAAAATTGGTGGATAACAGACTATCTGAGTTATCACAATCATATTCCCTCTCATTTTTATATTCAGGCTGTAGAAAATACTGATGTTATTGCTATAGAAAAATCAACTCTTGAGGCTATACTTTTAGAGATTCCGAAATTGGAAAGATACTTTAGAATAGTCTCTCAAAAATCTTTCGGTGCTGCTCAAATGCGAATTAAGTTTTTGTTTACAATGTCGGCAGAAGAACGGTATCATCATATTAATAATCTGTTTCCTGAATTTGTGCAACGTGTTCCTCAATATATGCTTGCCTCCTATTTAGACTTTTCTGCGGAGTTTATGAGTAAAATCAGGGCTGGAAAAGTGTAATTTGTATTTCTTGAAGTAGTTCAAGTTTTTTAAAGTAGATATCTCTGAAATTTGTATCAAACTTTAAAAGATAAATAAAATGAAACCAAGAATTGTAATTCCGAAAGTAGCCCCAGAAGCATATCAAGCAATGTTAAGCTTAGAAAAATATATAGCTTCAACATCATTAACTCCAGTTCAAAAAGAACTAATTAAAATCAGAGCGTCTCAAATAAATGGTTGTGCATATTGTATTAATATGCATACGGCAGATGCCCGCAAATTAGGCGTTACTGAGCAACGCATATATCTATTAAGTGCCTGGCGTGAATCAGATGTTTATTCTGAAGAAGAGAAAGCTATTTTAGCATTGACTGAAGAAGTCACTTTAATCAGTCAGCATGTTTCTGAAGAAACTTATGAAAATGCAGCTAAATATTTTGATGAAAAATATCTGGCAGAAATTATCATGATGATTATTACTATTAATGCATGGAACAGAATTGGAATTGCTACTGGTATGAGAGCAGTTTAAAACCTTAAAAGATTTAGCAAATGCAAACACAAACCCTCTAAAGAGGGTTTTGTTTTATACAATTTGTTTACAAATCCAGATATTGGGGTAAAAAATTCTAAAAAATACCGTATTTATACCCTGTTTTCAGGTTTCTCTATTTTTTACTTTTGGCTCATTAGATAATCAATATCTTTTATTAGAAAACGGATTTAGAAAAGTTATGACTATCAATTAGTTGTTTACGGGTTTCCGTAAAATCAAAACTTTTAATAAGTCTATTTTTAGAACCAATTAACAGAACCAAATGAAACCAAAATACGAAATCTCTTTAGAGAAAAATCATAATAGAAAATTCTCTTCACGAATTAATACTACTCAAAATAAAATTATAGTAAAAACTATGTTACTTTGTCTTTTCCTATCTATAACTTTTGTCTTCGTATCTGACAGAACAGGATGGCTGGAAGTAGATTGGAATATCGTCTTTATTCCCGCACTTCTTGTTCTACAAATAATAATTATTAGTACAGCATTAAAAAACAGATATAGAAAAATTTAATTCTATTTATCTGAAAACTTATTCATTCTGTGATTAGAATGCTAAGTCGTGAAATGCATATATTTGAAACTTTAAATATTGCATGAAAAACACTCTTAGCTTTTTAATTTTATTAGTTTCTTTTAATTCTTTCTGCCAGGTTAAGATTCTTTCATGGAATCTAGAAAACTTTGGTAAATCAAAAACAGAATCTGAACTCAATTTTACTGCTAACATTATCAGGGAATATGACATTATAGCTATTCAGGAAGTTGTTGCAGGCTATGGCGGCGCACAGGCAATAGCAAAATTGGCCGAAATTTTAAATCAAAAGGGATCAAAATGGAATTACAGCGTAAGCGATCCTACAAGCAGCAGCAGTTATAAAAGAGAGCGATATGCTTTTTTATGGAAAACAAATCGCGTACAACTACAAGGAAATACATGGCTGGAGAAGAAATACAATTTAGAAATTGATCGCGAGCCTTATTTTGCTTCTTTTAAAATTGACAAAAAAGTAATTACTGTAGTTAACTTTCACGCTATTACAAAAAGTAGACAACCTGAAACTGAGATAAAATATTTCAAATTTTTACCTCAGGAATATTCTAATCAAAACTTAATTTTTGTTGGAGATTTTAATTGTCCACAATCACATACCGTTTTCAATCCATTAAAAAAGATGGGGTATGCTCCTGTTTTTCAAAACCAAAAAACAACTTTGAAACAAAAATGTAAAGGTGACAATTGTTTAGCTTCTGAATTTGATAATATATTCTACAAACCGAACTCAATAAGTAACATTAATTCTGGCGTAATTTCGTTTCACAAAAAGTTTAATTCTTTAAAAGAAGCAAGAAAAATATCTGATCACATCCCGGTTTGGTTTGAGTTTTCAATTAACTGATTATGTCTTCAGTTTCTTCTTTCTCGCTGCCGGAAACAAAACATTATTAAGGATAAGTCTGTATCCTGGCGAATTAGGATGCAAATCAAGAACTGTAGGCGGATCTCCTACCTGATGTTGAAAATCTTCCGGATCATGCCCTCCAAAAAAAGTAAACATTCCTTTGCCTTTTTCTCCATGAATATATCTTGCTTCACCATTTAACTCACACACTCCCATCACTAAAACATTAGATTTTATAAAGGAAGAATCAAATGAAGTTGTCTGTCCCATAAAACCTTTTACTAACTGTGTATGATTTTGACACAACATACTTGGAATTGGATCCCATTTTGCTGAGAATTCCATGAGAGAAAAATAATCTTTTTCCATTAGAATCCTACGTTTATTTGTCATGTCAATATCAGAAAACTCATAAACTTCAGGTTTTCTTTCTAATGTGAAATTTTTAAAAGCAAATGAATTTGAATAATTTAATTTTGACTGATAATTTGATTCACTCGGATCACCGTCAAACATGGTTTCGCAAATATCTACTCCATCAGCGGCAAGCGATATATCAAAACTATCAGTTGCTGAACACATTGCAAACATAAAACCTCCGCCAATTACAAAATCTCTAATTTTTTTTGCAACAGCTCCTTTTTCTTGAGAAACTTTAGAATATCCTAATTTTGATGCCAATGCTTCTGCATCTCTTTTCTGATCGATATACCAGGGTGTGTTTTTATAAGCAGCATAAAATTTACCGTATTGACCTGTAAAGTCTTCATGATGCAAGTGTAACCAATCATAAAGAAGCAATTGATCACTCAGAACTTCCTCATCATAAATTGGGGTAAAGGGAATTTCAGCATATGTCAGAACTAATGTTACTGCATCGTCCCAGGGTTGTTTACCTTTTGGTGTATAAACCGCAATTTTAGGAGCTTTTTCTAAAATTACTGACTCCATATTTTGAGATGGACTTGAGATTTCATTAAGAATTGTAGCTTCTTCACTATCTGAAATTATCTCAAAACTTACGCCACGAATTTTGCATTCTTTTCGAATTTCTTCTGCATCTGGTAATAAAAATGAACCTCCACGATAATTTAATAACCAACTGGCTTTATAATCTTTACTTAAACACCAATACGTAATTCCGTATGCTTTAAGGTGATTTTGCTGCGTTGTTTCATCCATAGGAATTAAGATAAACGAAGCTTTTGCCGTTAAAGAAAACAGAAATAAGAAAATATATACTAACCTTTTATTCATTAGAAAAATTATTTTAGTAAAGATATAAAGGAAGCTCCAAAAAACACAACAGGAAAACTATTTTATTGTATTAATTGGAGTATCATAAACATTTGTAAAAACACGTATAAACACGTGCAATATAGAAATAGTTTCTAATTAAATTTGTTACCGAAATAACCAATTATATAAATCAATGAAAAATTTAATCATGAAATCCAATGAAAGCAATAATGAACCAAAAGGATTAAATTTAGCACAAAAGATAGGTATTTGCCTTCTTGTGCTAACTATAATTTTGTATTATGTTTTATCAATACAATTTTTAGCCAGTTAAACTTAAAAAGTTAAAACTGCAATTTCATTTTGAATAGCGTAAACTACTAATCCGGCAATATTTCTGGATTCAGTTTTGAGCAATAGATTATTGCGATGACCTTCTACTGTTCTTGGACTTAAAAAAAGCTGATCAGCAATTTCTGAAGTTGTTTTTTGCTGGCAAATAAGTTGAAGAATTTCTATTTCGCGAGGTGACAGAAACCCGGTTTCCAGATTACCTTTGTTGTTTTTTAAAGAAATAATAGTATCCTGAATAGTTTTTAAAACTGTCTGACTGTAATAAAATCCTTTTCGGGATACTTCATTTATTGTATGAATTAAATCTTTTGGAGTTGTATTCTTTATTAAATAAGCAACGGCCCCAACCTGAATCATATTGGCTACAAATGATTTTGTATCATAACTTGTTAAGGCAATGATTTTAATATCAGGATATATTTTTCTTATAATTTTAGTAGCTTCAACGCCATTTAAGACTGGCATTTTTAAATCCATAACAATAATATCAGGTTTTATCTGATTATCGTTGAGTTTCAAAATAAGCTCTTCACCATTTGAGGCTTCAAAAATAATTTCGATATTCTCTTCTCTTTGCAATAAAAAAGAGATACCCTTCCGAAATAAAACTTCGTCATCGACTAAAGCAATTTTTATGGCGCCACTCATTTATTTTATGTATTTGGTTTTTGGATGTTTCGAATTTACAAAATATGCTTTACAAAATGGCTAAAACACTTTATTTTATTAATAAAAATTACCAATGCGTCAATATAAACCCTAAAATGTAAACA
>SEBM01001043.1 GCA_004296145.1 Flavobacterium sp. | reverse complement strand
CTTAAAATTGAAAAAAAAATATGGAAATGATTTATTTACATAAAAGCCACAAACCTTTTGTAATGAAGAAAGTTATCATTCCAACGTTAATAATTTTAGCTTTGCTTTATGCATGCAATCCTTCTGGTTCAGATAAGGCAAGTGACACTGCTACGGACTTAGAAAAAACTACCACTTTTGCATTCTCCGACACCTCGAAACTAGACACCTTTAAGGTTGCTTTAATAGGCAGTGAAAGTAAAGACATGACTTTGCTGTTTACCATCAAATCTTTTGCGGGTAAGGAAATTTACAGACAAGAAATTAAAGCCAAGGAACTCCTTAAAAACTACTTGGCAACTGCCGAAATGAAAAAAGAGAGTGATAAAATTAAGTTTCTACAAGAAGAAATTGTCTATTTTTTTGATGAAAAACATTTTTTAGAGCCCGCAGTTACCGCAGAAGAGCAAGCAGATAAAAATGTACCTGACAAAGTATTTTATGAGGAACTTAAAAAAAGCGGCCTAAATGGTTTTGACTACAGATTGAGCAAAGACAGCAATGTTTATATCGCTTGGTCTGCAAAAGAACAAAAAGTGAAGGCTTACTATAAATGTTGCTAGCTATAGGTTCAACTTTATAATATCCCCTATTTTATTTTTTTTGACTTAGGTCAAAGTTTTAAAAGTTTCAGTGTTGCACTTTTGCAGCATCGTTAAATTTTAAAACAAATTAAAAATGAAACAGAAACATTTCAAATACATTAATACATTGCTAGTTGTTATTCCAATGACTTTAATTATGGCTTTTGTTGGCATAGTACGTAATTATGGTTTTGGTACTGATTGGCATTTCAAATTTTTAAAAGCGTGGAGTGTAATGCTGCCTGTTGCCTATTTTGCTGCATTTCTAATTATTCCAAATGCTCGTAAAATAGCTGAAAGATTAACCTCAAAGAATTAAATGTACGAGCAGTTAAATGAATACATAAGTAAAAAAATAGCAATCAGTGATGAAAGCCTTAAAGT
>SEBM01001042.1 GCA_004296145.1 Flavobacterium sp. | reverse complement strand
AATGTAGGTCTCAATCTCGGCATTTTAGGAATTGCTTATTCATTATTGACGCTTTTCAAAACACCAGAGAAAAACAGAACCAAAACTTTTTTGATTCTTTTGGTGACAAGTGTACTTTCGAGTATAGCTTTTGCCTGGTACGGAGATTTTCCTTCATTATTAGCGGTTGTAATTTCAGTTTTATTACTCTCTTACAGATCAAAAAACAGGAGAATGAAGATACTCTTTTTACTTCCGGTTTTTGTGGTCAATTGTTTTTCATTTATCTGTCGTTTTGTCAATTTTGATCGATGGCTTCCGAAAACCAATACTTCAGGTCTTTGGCAGAAAACTTTAGCATTTATATTGATTCCTTTGCTTCTGATCTCGATTTTCTTTGGAATTTATTCTGCCGGAAGCGATCATTTTGCAAGTCTTTTTATTGATTTTGAGTTTGATATTAATTTTTGGCAATTGTTTGGTATTGCTATTTTAGGATTTTTTATTGCCTTCAATTTTTGGAATTATTCTGTTGAAAAACAGATTTACAAACAAAATCATATCCTCGAAAACGAATTTACCGATCAGGATAAAATTCAGAAACCTACCTATTCTTTTTTAGATTTAAATTCTGAAAGAATGAGCGGCGTGATCTCACTTTTTTGCCTAAATGTTTTATTAATAGCGTTCATTTTTACTTTCAATTATGAACAATTTGTTGAAATCCCAAAAACAACCATTCAGTTGGGAGAAGAAACTCACGAACGGGTAAATGCTGTCATTTTATCCATCATCATGGCGATTCTGGTCATTATGTTTTACTTTAAAAGTGGTTTTAACTTCGATGTTAAGGGTAAATCTTTAAAAATATTAGCAAAAATCTGGATATTTCTAAATGTTATTTTAATCATCTCAGCTTTCGTGAAAAATACTGAATATATAATGAATATGGGCTTTACGTATAAAAAAATAGGTGTTTATGCTTTTCTTACGTTATCGCTAATTGGCTTGATTCTTACCTTCATTAAAAT
>SEBM01001041.1 GCA_004296145.1 Flavobacterium sp. | reverse complement strand
TTTTTGAACAAATGACTGTAAACAATTTTTAAATCATAGTAAGTGTTCGGCCTCAGTTCAACAAACTCGTAAAGAATTTGACCTTTATTACCTACACTGTTCTCTCCTAGAATAATTTTGTCGACTTTTTTCGTTGTCAACTTATTAATTATTGGAATAAATGAAACGAGATAATTTTTACTCTTCAGATTTATTTTATGGAGATATTTTGAGGATTGGAGAGATTCATCAAAGTAGCTTTTGAACAAATATTTTGTATTATTTGTAGGGTTTACAATTCTAAAAATTGCTGAGTCACTCTTACTCGAATATTCACAATATACACTATCCTTGTTAGTAGTTGAAAAGTTAATTGAAGACCCAATTTCATTTGTGCACGAAATTTTTTGAGCGAAAACTCTCCCAAAAAAAATACAAAGTAAGCCTAACATGAGAAATCTCTTATTTACTATGTTGCTCTTCTTTAAAAGTTTCATTATCGGTTTGATCATATTAGTGGCGATTTCCGTGTCTTGTTTCCTAGCTTTATCCTCATAATTTATACATTAACTTGGGTTCGCCCTGTATATACTACGTTTCCAAATTCATGAAGACTAATAGATTACAATATCTAGATTGCCAATCAGCAGCAACTCTGCCAGGGATAAGAATTTGGAAGTGTGATTATTCCTCGGTTAAATTTGGTTTGGTGCAAGCGCAATAACAAGTATGCGCTTTACGATAGTAAAACTAAATTTTTAGATTGATAAATTATAACCGCCTTAAAGATTTTACACATGGAAATAAGGAAGATCATTAAATCAGCTAACGAATTGTATTATTTATTCCGAGCGTAATTAAACAAAAAAGCAGCACAATCTTTGGCAAACTTAATGATCCTATTCAATAAAATATATTATACTTTATTGAACAATATGATTAGCAGGTCTTCTATTGCTGCTTAAGCTGAATATCAAACTGGTTTTGATATTCATTGTGATCTTCCTTATAAAAGTTTATCCTAATTGAAA
>SEBM01000320.1 GCA_004296145.1 Flavobacterium sp. | reverse complement strand
GATGAAAAATCTGGCCGACTTTATGAAAAAATAGTTTCATCTCTTTTTTGTTTTAGATACTAATAAAAGCTGTAGAAAATTCCTGTGTGTTTACTAAATCATGATAAGCAATAACACTTTTGTTTTTTTTGATAACAGCCTGCGTTATACTCAGTGTTTTTAATGTATTTTCTCTATTGATAATCAATCCGTTTTCTGAGTCGTTGCCTTCTGTATTTCGATGAAAATCGAGCATATCCAAACCAGAAATTTTATCTCTGTTTTTTACAAAATCGGCAAACCAATTAGAACGCTTGTTCCTAATTTCTTCTGAATATAAGGTTACAGATGACCAAATGTGATTTTGTGTTTCGTCTAATTGCGTTTTTATCTTAATCACACCATCCCAAATAAGTTCATACAGTTTTTTTTCCTGATACAAAACCAGGGTAAATGGCTCAATATCTTCCAGATTTATTGTTTCCCAAAAATCTTTTGGAGAATCGCTGCCCATAACATCCAATGCAATTAAACCGCGGCTTTTCCTGTATAAAAACTTTACCTGATGTTTTTTGAGTCCGCCATTTAAAAGTACCAGAACAGTTCCGTTTGCATCAACAACAAACCATGTTCCGCCGGCTTTTGGGTCTTTTGGGTACATGATATTTTTACCATTGCAGATGTAACTTTTGGGCGGAATCGCGCTGGGACGAATGATTTTTTCGTCCCTATTAGATGTAATTATAACTGACTCGTTATTATTTAAAAAACTTACTGTACACATTGTTGATTTCTATATTCTATGGTGGAGCGCGCAACACCAAAATTTTCATTCAGTAAAACATTTTCAAACTGCAAAACAGCAACTTTTATTAAGGCCTGATGATGAATGCAATGTTCTAAATTATACAGCAATTCTCTGTAATAATTACTTTGAATCCTAAAAGTAAGACCGTCTATCATTTGCTCTAAATAGAGTATTTTGTTATCTTTTTTTAATGCTGATTTTACCTCCAGAATACATTGTTTTGCAAACGTTGTTTCGGTTTGGATTTTCTTGTTGCGTTCGCGATTATCATAATTCAAAACTCCTGAATTATAACTATTTTCAAGAGATTGAAACATTTCAAGAATATGGCGCGTGTGCTCTCCAATGCTTGAATTGCTTAATGCTAAACATGATTTTGAGTAAGAGTCATCAGACAATTGATCTAACAAACTGGTCAACTCATCTAAACTGTGATTGATTGATTTTATCAGCATGGTTATTTAGTTTTTAGAAGGTTACTAATTTTATTTCTGTTTATGTAAAGCAGTCCCAGACAACATAATAACGTAATCAGGGCAAGTGCAAAAAGAAACCCTCCGTCATTTTTAACTTCAATTCCTAAAACAAATAAATGCGAAAGGACAGCGCCAGTCATTACGCCGCATCCGCAAAAAGCCCCGAGCCACGTTGTTTTAGGAATCAAAATTAAAATCGCAACAATTAATTCGGCAATTCCGGAACCGATTCTTCCGTAAGGTTCAATTCCCAAAGCCGAAAAAATATAAATACTTTCAGCTGCTCCTGTAAATTTAAAATACAAGGTTTGCAATAAAATTACGGCAGCTATCAGTCGCAAAATCCAGGTCAGTTTTTCTGTTTTCATACCCTTTTATTTGTATATTTTTTTCCAGTTAACTTCTGCCTTCGCTTTCAAATTCGCTTCGTCTTTGTTCCAGCTTTTCAGCGTATTATTAAAATAAGCGTTGTAGAACAAATAGAGTTTTCCGTCTGTAATCTTAAATGTTTCCGGATTTATTTCTACTTTTTCTGCAGAACTTCCCATTGCATACGCGCACCAGCCACCAAACTGCGGTTCATAACCTGCAGGATTTTTTACAAATAAATCTTTATTTACTGCTGACGAAAATTTATAAACCACTCCCATATATGTAGCCGTAAAATCATTTTTGCCTTTTATCGCTTTATTTTGTTTAAAGTAAGCCACAGGATCGTAACCCTGAATCGCTACTTTATTTTCTAAATTATACTGTGTAATTCTTTTTGCGTCATTTTGTGAAAATCCTGTTGCCGACGCCAAAACCAATAGTATTAAAACTAACTTTTTCATCTTCTTTTATTTTAAGTTTTTTAATACTGAAATCAATAATTCAGCTGTTATACGCTGTTTAAAATCCGGAGAGATATATTCGAAAACAATATCTCCTTCGGTATTTAGAACAAAAACAGAGGGAACCGGCAACAAGTTCATATTCATTCCATTAGAATGTACGTTAATTGTTGATTTATAGTTTTCGGGAGCTTCAAAAGCAATTCCAGCAGCTTTTATTAAATCACCTTTTGAATCAGAAAGCAAGGTGTATTTTACTTTGTCTTTCTCTTCTGTGATTTTCAGGTTTTCCGGAGAATCGGGACTTACAGCAACAACCTGATATCCTAAATCAAGAATTTGTTTTTCGGCTTCAGACAAAGCAGACAAATGCATATTGCAGTAAGGACACCAACTGCCTCGGTAAAAAACCAAAACTGTTTTCTTTTTTTTGATTACATCAGAAAGATTTACAGTTGTATTTTCGGGTGATTTTAAAATAGCATTCGGAATTTTTTCTCCAATTAATAATGGAGCAATATCTGTTGCTGTTTTAGGAAGTGGATTTTGTGCGTTTGCAACTGTGTTTATTGCTGCAAACAGAATAAAGAGTATTTTTTTCATAATTAATAGTTTTTATCTTTTGATGATGTAAAACTACTTTGGTATGAAAAAACAATTTGTCGGCTAATTTACACTTCGGATAAAATTGTTATAATTTACTGATATCGTTAATGATAATTTCTTTTCTGGTGTAACTCAGAATATGGTTTGTTTCCATTTCGTTCAGCAATTGTGTAGCGGTTTGCCTTGAAGTACAAATAATTTGGGCAATATCGTTTTGGGTAAGATAATTTTCGATTGTAACAGACTCTCCTTTTTTTACACCTTCCTGTTCTGCCCAGTCTTTTATAAATTGATACAGTCTGGTTTTGGCATCTTTAGATATTAAATTGGCGTAACTGTTTTTGATGCGTTTCATTTTTAAACCCACAAATTTGGTATAAGAAAGTGCCAAAGTTGGATTTCTTAATAACAAATCTTCAAAATCAGACATTAAAAAGCTGCAGATAGCAACATCATCAGAAAGCACTTTTGCATATTCGTTTGCCTTTTCGTCTTTTTCCAAAGTCAATTCGCCAAACAAATCTCCTTTCTGAATAATGTCTTTTATGGTTTCGTTTCCGTCTTCATCAACGGCAACAATTTTGATATTTCCTTTTTTGAGTAAAAAAATACGAGGAACATCTGAAGAAGAAAAATAGATAATTTCACCCTTAGATGCTTTTTTAAAACCTGTAATAATACACAATTGTTTGATTTGTCCAAAGCTCAAAGTCCTGAACAATTTGTGATCGCGCAAATACCAGTATTTTAATTCTTCATACATAAAAAGACAATTGAGATGTTGTAAATGTAATTAAATAAACTTTTAACGTGCAATTATATTCTGGCACATTATTTTTAAAGAACACGGATAAAACGGATTCGCTATCGCGAAGACGCTGATAAAAACTGATTTATTACCGTAATTCAAATAAAAAAATCCGCGATAATCCGCGTCTTCGAGATAGCGAATCCGTGTTATACGCGTTCAAGAAGTAAACAGATTTCTTTAGAACAAAACAAAAACCCTTTCGAAACTAAATCCGAAAGGGTTTTGATATGAAATTATTTAGATGAAAATTATCCTGCGATAACTGATCTTGAAATTACAATTTTCTGAATCTCTGAAGTTCCTTCATAAATCTGAGTAATTTTAGCATCACGCATAAAACGTTCTACGTGATATTCTTTTACGTAACCGTTTCCACCGTGAATCTGAACCGCTTCAACTGCAGTGTCCATTGCCACCTGCGAAGCAAATAATTTTGCCATCGCTCCAGAAACGTCATAATTTTTATGCTGGTCTTTGTCCCAAGCTGCTTTCATACACAAATGACGCGCTGCTTCAATATTAACCGCCATGTCTGCCAATTTAAAAGCAATTGCCTGATGATTGCAGATTTCTGTTCCGAAAGCTTTACGTTCTTTAGAATATTTTAAAGCTAATTCATAAGCACCGGAAGCAATTCCCAAAGCCTGAGAAGCAATACCAATACGGCCTCCCGCCAAAGTTTTCATCGCAAATTTAAATCCGAAACCATCTTCACCAATTCTGTTTTCTTTTGGAACTTTTACATCAGAAAACATTAAAGAGTGCGTATCAGAACCACGAATTCCCATTTTTTGCTCTTTTGGACCAATTGAGAACCCAGGCATATCTTTGGTCATGATCAAAGCATTGATTCCTTTATGTTTTAGTTCAGGATGCGTTTGTGCAATTACTAAATATACAGAAGCGGTGTTTCCATTTGTAATCCAGTTTTTTGTTCCGTTTACCAAATAATGGTCACCCATATCAACAGCAGTAGTTTTTTGCGAAGTGGCATCACTACCCGCTTCCGGTTCACTTAGACAAAATGCTCCGTGAATTTCTCCCGAAGCCAGGCCCGGTAAATATTTTTGTTTTTGTTCTTCTGTACCAAATTCCTGTAAGCCCCAACAAACCAAAGAGTTGTTCACAGACATTACTACTGAAGCCGAAGCATCAACTTTAGAAATCTCTTCCATAGCAATAACGTATGAAATAGCATCAAGTCCGCTTCCTCCGTATTTTGGATCAACCATCATTCCCATGAAACCCAGCTGTCCCATTTTTTTTACTTGCTCTGTCGGAAAAATTTGTTTTTCGTCACGTTCGATAACACCTGGCAACAATTCGTTTTGAGCAAAATCTCTCGCTGCTTGCTGAATCATTAAATGTTCTTCGGTAAGATTGAAATCCATACTTATATTTTTTTATGTTTTTTTGAAGTTTTTTGCTTGTTTAAAGG
>SEBM01001040.1 GCA_004296145.1 Flavobacterium sp. | reverse complement strand
ACTGCACCAACAGCTGCACCCACAACCGGAAGCAATTGTGCCATTTTAGCTAAATCTATATAATCTCTATATTCTTGCTGAAAAGTTTGCCAATCAAATTGATCTGCGCTTTCTGGTAACGCAATTAATTTTTGATTCCAGTTCTGCATCTGTTTGTATACATTCTGGGTGCCAACTTTGCTTGAGAAAGCCAATTGAAAAATATGAAGAATGTATAACCGTTCACGGTAGTCTTTAACATCAAAACCATACAGCGCAGCTATTTCGAAAAGCATTTTTATTTTGATACCAATGAGTATTGGAAAATCGGCCATGCTCATTAAAAAACCACCTGCGCCAGTTATTCCGCCTTCCGCTGCTCCGGTTTTACTATAGCTGTCGATTTTTGATTTGACCAAAGATTCTCTGTGTAATAAACTCATTTCTTTATCCGGCACAGCCGACGTAATGTATGTAGAGCCAAACAAAACAGCTTTAACCATTTGTTTTATAGCCGCTGTAATTGCTTTATGAACTTTTGTTGGGATGTAGCTGTTGATTTTGGTTTGAACCTTTGTGGCTAAATTTCCGAGAAGAGATGGCTTTTTCATCAATTCCAATTCCCAAAACTGTAACTCTAACTTTATTTGTTCTTCGTAATTGCTCATGAGTGTAAGTAGTCAAAAATCATTTCTTCAATTTTAGACTACATTTTTTTAAATTATTACAAATAAAATAACTAGCACATTCTCTTTACTTGCTGACCTAAAGTAAAAAACAAAAAAAATGCCCCGATTGTTCGAGGCATCTTAATATTTCAATTGTTAAAAGTTAATGGAAAACTTATTTTTTGTCTTTTAAATAAGCTTCATTTAAGCCAACAAGTACTGGGGAGGTTACGTCTAAAGTTTCATCAGCAAATAAAATAGCACTGTTACCTTTTGAATAAGTTAACACCATCTTGTAACCTTTAGTTTTTGAGTATGTTTTTAAATAATCAGCAATTTTGTTGTAAAGTGCTTCTTGTTCTTT
>SEBM01000319.1 GCA_004296145.1 Flavobacterium sp. | reverse complement strand
ATCATAAACACACTTATGGTTTTAAATACGAAAATTTTGAAAATGATATTTTAATAAGTCAGGTTCATTACGAAGTTGATGTAAAATGTATTAATACTTATAAAGGCTTTTTTGAAATAAAAAGGCATCAGGTATTTATAGATAACAAAGTACCTCAATTAAAAGTCGAGCAAATTGCAGAAAAAGCTGCAGCTGCTATATTTCCGCTTGAAGTCGAAATTAAAAAAAATGGAGAGATCGAAACCATTTTAAATCACGCTGAAATTGTAGCGAGATGGAAAGCTTTAAAAGATGATTTTTTAATTTTTGAAAAAGGAGAAGTTATTGTAAATGTTCTCAATAAAATAAATCGGTTTTTTTTGAACCCTGTCTTATTAAAAAAAGCATTAATGCAAAACTGGTTTCTGCATTTGTATTTTATTCCTTTGTATGGAAGCTATTCTGAAAAACTCAAGCGAAAATTTATTTGCGAATCCCCGATATTTCCAAATCAGCCAATAAAATTTGGTATTGTTCAAACTGTTGGAGAAAATTACCTGCCTACAGATAAAATACAGATCAACTTTAACGGGATTGCAATTGATGAAAGAAGTTTAGAAGAAGTATTAGACGGTTATACATTTTCGCAATCGCAATTTGACGATGAAAAGCCTGAATCTTTAGTCGCATCAATGATACTGGATTATCAGTTATACAAAGAGAACCGGAGTATTTTTTCGGTTAACGGAATGTATGAAATCATTATAAGTGAGAATAAAAAACGGAAAATCGAATTAGAAATTTATCATTTGCCTGATACTGTTTCTTACAGACCTGCAACAGATGAGCAAAGAAAAACACTCGGAAAAATCTTTTTTTATGAAGGTGAGGATGATGAAGAGGAAGATTCTGATATAATTGATTTTAGAGTTTTGGCACGAGAAGCAGAACAAAGACGAAGACTTAATCCGGAATCAGAAGTTGTGAAATCGACAAGAGAAAAAATTGAGCTTTTTGTTGAAGAAATTCCCACCAAAGAAAAAATTAGTTTGCGAAAAAGAATAGAAAGATTTTTTATAAAAGTGAAAAGCATTTTTAAAATATAAAATATAGAAACATGGCTAAAAAATATTATGTAGTGCAAGGCGCAACTTGCCAGTGCAAATTTAGTGTAGAACCCCAAACAGATATTTTGCAGGTAAAAACACAATCCAAACACTTTGGTAATGACAACGAAACAAAAGATAAATTAATAGCCACAACCAAAGATATTGGCCAGACTATGAAGAAAAATACTTTTGGCAAATGCAAAATGCAGCCCACAGGTCACGATTTTATGCCATGCCAGATAAATATAACCAAATGGAGCAGTTTTTATGAAAAAACAACTTATTCAAACGGAGGTAAAGCACTATTAGAAGATAGTAAAGCAAGCTGTCCTAAAGGTGCTCCGGATTGTATTACAATAATTAATCATGGACAAACAGCCGCTTTGACCAAAAAAAATATAGAAAACAGTAAACCTGAAGTTCTGGCCGAAATTCTGCCGGGAATAGATTTTAAAGATTTGGGTGAAGAGGTATTTATAATTAATAACAATTAAAATGAGTAAAGGTTTACATCTAAAGCCGAGGCAGCCGCTTGAGGCAGGTCAGAACTGGAATGAAGCAGCAGGAATTGTGACGCTCAATAAAGCCGGAAATTTTACTGTAGAGATTGTCAAAACGGATGCATTAAGAAAAGAAGCACCCCAAAAATTGCCACTTTTTAATAAATTGACTCAGGAACAAGTTTGGCAGATGCCGGATATTGACGATCGAAAACAGTATGTTGAAGAACATAAAAAAAGAGAAAAACAAGAGAAGCAATATGAGTTAGATAAAGAAAAATATGATGCTGCATTATTAAAAGATTTAGATAATCTAAGCTGGTGTTGGGAAACGGTAGGTAAAGGAATGACGGGCAGAAAAATTACCCATAATAATTCTTTTTCTAAAGGAGTGCCTTCAGATTTATGTAAACTGATCAAGTATCCTAAAATTTTAGAAGGCAGTGGTTTGACATGGTTAGAAGTTTTTACAGAAAATGATCCTGCTGAATGTGTTGTTCCTCACGGATTATTTATAAAAGCAATTGGAACTCCAAAAATCATTGACGCAGAGTGGCGTGATTATTCAGGACAGAAAATTACAGAAGAAATTGCTTTTGGCTCAACAATTTATCTGCATATTTATACAGAAGCACTATACGGTGACCATATTGAAATACAATTAAGAGATACCAAATTTGTTAATGCAGATTTGACACCAACGCCAAGTGATAAAGATGGTGATCCAATACAAAAACTGGAAGCAAAGCCATTAACGAGATTTCGCAGACAGGTAAACATTCATAAATATGATGTCATTACTAAACCTCCTGCTGGCACTATAATAGATGCTATCATTAATAACGATCAAAAGGAACAAACATCAAATGCCAATGTACAAAAATGTGTATTTCCTGTTTTTGTAGAGCAGGCATGGCAGTTTCAGGGAGCTGGTCTATTTGATAGTGGAAGCAAATTATCAATAAATCCGATTGTATATCATTCTAAAATTGAACATAAAGAAAAAGATTTAGATGATTGTGTGCTAAACGTTTCTAAAAACGGAATCCTGATGCAGGGTAAACTAACAGGAAACAACCCATTAATGCAGGACGATCCCGATAAAGGTGACGCACCCGAAGAACAAAAAAAGATTGATTTTACGTTTGGGGTTTTTATTGATGGGACAAATAATAACAGATACGATACAATTGCACGAATAGATTGGGAGAAAAAACGAATAGGAAGAATAGAAACCAAAGAAAAGCCTTTTACCAATGAAGAACACCTAAAAGTATATGCCAAAAATAAAAAAGAAGTCGGTGAAAATGAAAACTATATGTACAATGAAGGAAGTTATGAAAATGACCTTTCAAATGTGGCTATATTATTTGATAATTATAAAAAAGATGATATAAACATATTTAAAATTTACACAGAAGGGATGAATACCAATACTTTGGCAGATAAAGATATGAATGTCATTAAGTATAAGAGTAATGATTTTTTTATGGGAGGTGCTTTTGGTGCTGGTAATTCAGGTATAGTAGACAGGGTACACAGAACTATAGAGCAGTTGGTAGATAAAATTGCTGCAGCCATATCAAATGAAAAAATAAAGAAAATTGATTTAATTAAGATTGATGTTTTTGGTTTTAGTCGTGGTGCGGCATCCGCACGCCATTTTGTTCATGAAATAACTCTACCTTCTTATAAGACAGGTTTAAGTCGCGACCATTCGGGTCTTATTATAAACACGAAGTATGCCAATTTACCCCTGCCATCTAATGGCTATTTAGGTTACTTACTTTCTGAAAAAGGAATTGAATTTAATCGGTTAATTATTCGTTTTGCAGGTTTGTATGATACTGTAGCGCATCATGGTCTAGTTCAATTTAACGATATAAAAGACTTAGGACTTAATTCTATAAATAAAGCGAAATATGTTATACATATGGTTGCTGCAGAAGAACATCGTAAAAATTTTAGTTTATCACCTATCATTAAGAGCCAAAATCATATAGAATTGTACATGCCGGGTGTTCATTGTGATGTTGGAGGAAGTTATATTGAAGGAAGACCAGAAGGAATTGCTGCTGGAATAGCACCTGATCCTGCTGGTGAACATATATTGGCAACTGATTATTGCGATAATACTGTTGTAAGTCCTACTTTGAATAAATTTAGAGATATTCTAATAAAAGAAGGCTGGTTTAAAGCTGATCAAATTGGTGTACGTGATGCTTATAATAACCCATACAAATATGATTCTAGTAGAAGTTCACTTTATGACACACAACAGCTTGTTTCACAACGTGCTTATATAAGTAATCAATATAGTTTTATTCCATTACATATGATGTGCAATTTCGCAATTGAAAAAGGACTAAAATTTGATTATTCTGATTTAATTAAAACTAAGAATTTTCAAAAAAATATTTTCCCTAAACATGTTTCTTTTATCGAAAAAATAAAAACTTACCTGGTAGATTATGCAACTAAAGCAATTTCCAATCCTCTAGAAGTAATTGAACATGAAATTCCTGTCGAGGACATGAAACAACTTCGCAACCACTATTTGCATTATAATGCTACGAGTGGTGTTGTTAATGCTCCTGAGCCTGAACGAAAACGTTTCATCATAAAAGGTTAGTATGTATACAACAAAACAGAAATTACTTCATGTATTAATAGTTAGCTGTATAGTACTAGCCTGTAATCAAAAAATAAATATGAATAAAACTGATTTTAGATGGGGTACTTCAGTAACCTCTGTAAAAGATTATCCTATTGTTGTACACAAAGGTTTTTTTGCAACACAAGATAAATTTATAACCGCACTTCATAGTGCAGGGATTGAAGATAGTGGCTGGAATGTAGATGGTCAAGGAATAGGAGGTGGAAATATTATGCCAACAATGCTCTCGCTAACTTGGGTAAGTTATGCTGAAAAAAAATTTTGGAATATAGAAACAAATATTGATGCATCTACTCAAAATAAAATTCTAACCTTGTTTCGTGAAGGGTTTTATAATTGGGACAATATTAAAAATGAACCCAAAAAAGAAACATATGACCATATAACAGTAGCTGTTGCACCAGGCGGTGTCGTAATACTTTTTTTAACAGGTATATCACATCGTAAAGAAGTTACCCGTTATCAAGCAAAAGAAACTTTTATTGATGTTAATACTTTTTATGATAATCCAGATGAAGATAATCAACAAGAGTTTTACAATTGGTGGTATAAAAAAGCTGTACCAGAATATTTGCAAGAAAAAATAGCTAAGTCTGGTATTCCTTATGGTATTTGGGATACTTATAGAGAAAAGTACAATTGGCGTTTTTATACTTCTTTTTATAAGAGTGATGCTTTAACAGATTTATAT
>SEBM01000318.1 GCA_004296145.1 Flavobacterium sp. | reverse complement strand
ATCGATTGATGAATCGTTTATTAGTTTACATCCCACCAAACTTTTCCTCTCCAATCATTTGTACCTCCCATTCTTGCAACAGCTTCCTGATAATTTACAGTGTTTTTCTGCATTTCATCATTTGGATAATACAGACGGGTTGGCGTAACACCTCCGGTTTCAGAATCTGAATTTGTAATTGGTAATAAATGAGGAAAACCTGTTCTTCTCCAGTTAGAATATGCTTCTATACTATTAAATAAATATGTAACCCAAAGTTGTGTACCGATTTGTTCTTTTTCTGTTCCGGCAACAAGCGGTTTGGCAGATGTATATGCATCAATACTTGCCTGACTTGCAGGGGCTGCACCATAAATTTCTAATTGTTTTATGCCTGCCTCAACTCCTTTTTTATAATAATCAGCAGCAGAACCTGAAACCCAGCCTCTGAAAGCTGCTTCTGCCAACAACAATTGTGTCTCTGAGTAACTTACATGTAAAAATGGAGTCGTTCTTAATTTTAAATAAGGTTGAATACCAGAAGCCGCATTAGCTCCACCAGGAGTGTCCCATCTAAAAGTGCCCGGACGAATACCTTCATACAATTCTTCTCCTGGTCCAATCGGTCCCCAGTTTACACTTCCTGTTTTTGGAGTTGCAATCATCGTTAATCTTGGATCTCCGTTATTTCTCAGATAATCAATTAATAAAGAACTAAAATGATCTCCATGCTCATCGCCAATAAATCCATAAGACAATCCATTCCCTCTGTAATCTAACGAAGCAGGATTATCACTAAAAGGGAAATCCAAATGATGCATAATACAATTATCCTCATTACCAGCAAAAACACCATTTGCAAGAGCTGCTTTTGCTTGTTTCTCAGCTTCTGCAGGGCTTACTTCAGAAATTCTCATTGCCAGACGCAAACGCATCGTATTGGCAAGTTTTTTCCATTTTGAAATATCTCCGTTATAAAATAAATCTCCTTTTACTGCACCACCACCGGCGTTTAACTGAGTATATGCTTCTTGTAATTCAGCAAAGAACATATTATATATGTCTTCTTGTTTATCATATTTTGGTGTTACAATTCCTTTAGAAAAACCTAAACCAGCTTCAGAATATGGAACGTCTCCATAAATATCTGTTAAACGCTGTGCTATCATTACTCTCATAATTTTAGCAACGGCATTCATATTAGATGCTGAAGGATCTCCACTTGTTTTATCCAGAATATCAACAACACTTTTTATTTCGTTACCGTATACATTTCTCCATAACGCTGTTGCGTATTCGTCAACTTTTTTGAATTTATTACCATATTCTGTTACAGCCCATGAACCGGCATAATGTTGTACAAAACCTCCGGAATATATCAAATTTGCTCTGTGCTGATAATATCCGTCACCAGACATACACAATTGAGTAAAAGTAAGTTGCCCCGCAGGATTTGGAGATAACGCAACAGGATCTTTTTCCAGCTCGTCAAAATTATCGGTACAGCCCACCATTGTAAACAGAAACAGTATGGCTATTATTATTTGTCTGAATTTCATAATTTCTATTTTTTTAGAATGTAACTTTAAGATTAAAACCATACGATCTTCTAAATGGTAACGAACCATACTCAAAACCCTGCCCGTTACCTGACGTATACATAGACTCCGGATCAACGTTTGGTAAATCTTTATTAAAAGTCAATAGATTTCTTGCGAATGCAGAAATATAAATCGAGTTGATTTTTGCCCCGTTGAAAACACTTTTTGGTATTGTATACCCCAAACTTACTTCTCTTAATTTCACATAAGAAGCATCATAAATAAATGGTGCCGGAGTATTATTAAAAACAGTTCCCCAATAATCCTGTGGATTTACAGGTTTTGTATTTTGTACATAAACAGGATTAGCTGCCGTTCCCGTATTTACAACTCCTTGTGCTACATAACCTGCAGTAGGAATCCATGTAGCCTGGCTAAAGTTAGGATCGGTTGCAACGGCTTCTGCTCGTGCTGCATTGTATGCATCTCTTCCTTCTGTAGTGATATCCAAAAGTCCTTTTTGAGCTGCAAGTGAATTTGTCATAGAATATACATCCATTCCAAATTTCATATCAATCAAAAACTGAAGTGTAATTCCTTTATAAGAAAAACGGTTCGTTAAACCTGCTGACCAATCCGGAAGACCTTTTCCTAATTCTACTTTATTTTCTGTGAATAAAGGTAAACCGTTTGCTCCAATTATATTTTCTCCGGATTCTGTTTTTAGAAAATCTTTTCCTATAATAGTTCCGTATTGACCGCCTACTTGCGCTACGATAGCAGCTCCTGCCCAACGTGCCTCAGAAATTGTATAGGTATTAATGTCTGGATGTAAAGAAAGGATTGAGTTTTTGTTTTTAGAAAAGTTCAAATCAATTCCCCATTCAAAATTCTTAGTTTTAATTGGCGTACCAGACAAAAATATCTCGATACCTTCGTTTCTTAATTCTCCTGCATTTACAGAAATAAATTCATATCCTGAAGTTGCAGACGAAGGCAAATCAATAGTCTGATCTTCAGTATCTTCACGATATACAGTAATATCAGCTTTTAATCTGTTTTTGAAGAAAGAAGTTTCAAGTCCAAATTCAATTCCGGTTTTAGACTGATACGTTAAATCTGGATTTGGTGCCGATGTATTTTTAATGTTTACAACACTACCACCGTTATAAGAAGAATATGTTGTATAATTTAATGCATTTTTATAAGCTCCCGGCGCATTAGAAACCTGTGCCCATGAAGCTCTTAATTTTCCATATGAAAAAGTATCACTCTGAATATTCAATGCATCAGAGAAGATAAAACCTAATGAAGCTGCAGGATAAAAAGCATCTTTATTAATTACACTAAACCAGTCATTTCTTCCTGTAAACTCAGCGTATAAATAGCCTTTATAATCAAATTTTGCTGAACCATAAACAGAGTTTGTTCTTGTTTTTGTTTCTGATGGCGGATTTTCTGTCTGAGTAGAAAAGTTACTGATATATTCTGTTCCCGGCTCTATAATATTAGTTCCGAATCTTGAATTTTGTTCTCTTCTAAAATCCCTTCTGCTTGTTCCTAAAATTCCTGAGAAAGTAAAATCTTTCGCTAATTTGATATCACTCAAAGTGGCGATAAAATCAGTATTCATTTCAGAAACTGTAATATTTTCTAAACCAAGATAACCGTTATCTCTTCCCGGCCATGTGCTTCCGGCAGCCATAAAATCTTTTGAACCAAAAGTATACGTATCAAGACCGGTTCTAAAAGTTAAAGCAATCCATTTTTCTAATTGATACGTTCCAGTAAAATTCCCTGTGAAACGGTTTTTCTTAGAAGTATTATGGTTTTGATCTACAACCCAATACGGATTCAATGAATAAACATTATTATTCCATTGATACATAGAACCGTTTTCCGGATTTACGGAATTTTTCAACCATGCCTGATCAATATTTGGTGCTAAACCGCTTAAAGAATATCCAACATTGTTTGGAGAATCTCCTAAACCTGGTCTGTTGTTTGTGTTTTCAACCATATAATTTACGTTTGTGTCCAAAGTAAATTTCTCTGATTTTAAAGTCGCATTTAATGTTGCATTATTTCTTTCTAAACCTGAATTCGGAATTACATCATCATTCTTCAAATTATTAAATCCAAAACGAACAAATGCATTCTCACTTCCGCCCGAAAGTGCAACCCCGTTTGTCATTGTAACTCCGGTTCTAAAAAAGTCCTGAATATTGTTATCCACTTTAGCATACGGCTTCATTGAACCATCAAAGATTTTAACCTGTTGTCCTACAGTTTCAGAGAATTTTGGTCCCCACGCATTTGTAGTATACCCATAGATTTCAGAAGGTGCTTTTGTCGGGTCTGGTAAAATTCCGTTTGTTCCCGTACCATATTCCGTTTGATAATCATTGTATTTTGCATTTACTCTGTCAAAACTCACACCGCTTGTCAGTTCTACCTGAAGTTTACCTTTGCTTCCTTTTTTAGTAGTAATCAAAATTACACCATTCAAAGCTCGTGAACCGTACAATGCCGCTGCAGCGGCTCCTTTTAGTACTGTCAAACTTTCAATGTCATTAGGGTTGATACTTGAGATACCGTCTCCGCTGTCTCTTCCGTCAAACCATTTGCTTGTCGCAGCACTATCGTTTGACAAACCAGTATTATCAATTGGCACTCCATCAACAATATAAAGCGGTTGGTTATTTTCGCCTATACTAGAAATACCTCTAATAATTACCCTTGTACTTCCTCCCGCTCCTGTCGCTGGTATCGACACATCTACACCGGCAATTTTTCCGGAAAGTGCTGTAGCAACATTGGTTGTAATTACTTTGTTTAACTGGTCTCCTTTTACATCCTGAACTGCATAACCCAGTTCTTTCTTTTGTCTTTTAATACCAAGAGCGGTAACGACAACTTCATCTAAGTTTTGAGCGTCTTCTGCAAGCACGACATCTAACTTAGGCGAATCGCCTACTGTTACCATTTTGGTTTTAATTCCGATGTATGAGAATATCAAAACATTGCCTTTGGCTGCTTCGATCGCATACACTCCATCATAATCTGACTGAGTTGCTTTTGCTGTTCCTTGTAAAAGTACAGTCACTCCTGGTAACGGCAATCCATTCTGATCGCTTACCACACCTTTGATAGTCTTTACTTGCGCAAACGTGGCTAAGGAAGTAAAGAAAACCAAAAAGATTAACACAATTTGTTTCATTTTTGTCATGGTTTTGTTAGTTAAGCGATAAAAATATTGTTAAAATTAACATAAATAAAATATTTTATACAAACTGCTTAAAAACTTAAACAAACGACATAAAACAATCAACATTATGTTTTACGAAAACGTTCTACCCAAAAAATAACACATCATTTCTGTTTTTTGACAAAATTTTATTCAAAAGAATTGTGTTTTACCAACTAATTGTTTAAAGT
>SEBM01001039.1 GCA_004296145.1 Flavobacterium sp. | reverse complement strand
GCAGTAACAGTATCAGCCCAAACTGAATTCAGTACAAAATTCAAGTCTATTCCGCCCCCAAAGTTTAGTTCAAAACCTAAAAAGCTGCCAACTCAGCCAATAAAAGATGCACAGCCAAATTTGGATATGCCTGCTATAAAAACTCCCAACGTTTTTGATAATGCCACCATTACTCCAAAATCACAATTTCAAATAGGGGAGCAAAAAAGTACTTTTTCAATGTCAACAGAAACTGATTTTGCTAATCCTGGTGATCGTTATGTTCCTAAAATGGAAAAAGACCTTGATAAGGCTTTGAAAGACGCTGGTCTCAAAGAAGATAGGGGAGTTTTAGTTAGAAAAAATCTTGAATTTGGTGATATTTATACTAGTTCTAGTTATTTTATTATAAAATGTCGTGATGTTGGTGCGATCGATGGTGATTTAATAAAGGCTGTTTTTAATGAAAATGTTATTGTAGAGAGAATGACATTGAAATATGAATACCAAGAATTTAAAATAACTTTTACTGAAGGTTTTAATACATTTGAGATAGAAGCGCTTAATGTTGGAAGTCTTGGAGGAAATACTGGTGGATTTGAATTTTATGATGCTGAAGGCAATCTTATTTTAGCTGATTCGTGGAATAATTTAGATACGGGGTTTAAAGCAAAATTTAGAATTGTAAAACAAAACAAATTGATAACAAAAGCACCTAAAAAATAATTTGACATAAAGTTTAAAAAGGCTAAAATATTACTATTAAAACTTAGCAGCTTAGATTAAAATGGATCAGCAGTAACCCTAAACTTCATAGCAGCTTTTACGGTAACATCTTTGGTAAGTGTTTCTTTTAAAGTAACCTGAGTTCTGATCTTATATTTATCTGCTTTTACATATTGATCCAGTCTGGCGTTTGTACTAATTAATTCAATCATGTTTGTTGTTGAATTAATATTATCAAGATAAGCCAATTCTATTTCGTTGGAATCTGTTGTTGAAATATATAAATGAATAGATTTTAAAAATGTAAAT
>SEBM01001038.1 GCA_004296145.1 Flavobacterium sp. | reverse complement strand
GCAGAGTTAGGTTTCTTAGGAGTGGTAGTATATACTCTCGTACATACACCTCGTCTTTGTGGACAAGAATCAAGGGCAGCCGATTTACTCTTCTTGGTGAGTGCGACTCTTCCTTTTCTTACTAATTGTTGAATAGTAGGCATTTAATTGCTTTTTATTTTAGGGTGCAAAAATAGTAATAATTTTTTAATCTACAAGCAGTTATAGAAAAATATTGTTTTTTTTCTAAAGTTCGAACTCATTTATTCTCAAAATAAAAACACACCTATTATTCAATAATACTCACCTGAACATTTCTATTCCAGTGAAAGTTTTTTACATTATTTTTAAGCTGATTGTAGATTTTGGGATTAATAGAATAGATAACCACGTGATCTAAAGCTGCATTATTATTGTTATTTATTTTTAAGACAGCAACCTTTCTCCAGTTTTTCGGGACGTGACCAGAAAACCATTCTTCGTAAACTATTGCCAAGTCATAATTATTTTTAATAGAATAATCTGTCAAAAAGTTTTCAAATTTCTGATCAAACTCTTTTCCGCTTTGGTTGAAAGGAATCATCTCTTTAGAACCCAATCCAATAATATCTAGTAAATGAATATCTGAATAATAACAGATAGCGCCGATGTCATTGGCAACAACTTTGGAAGTATTATAATACTTGTTCAAAAATTTTCCCGATTGCACCTGTTGTTCATAAATATTACGGCTGCCATCAACAATCATCAAATGAGACACTCCGCATTTGTAAATAAGCATTACTACATTACAAATGATAAATAATCCCATTATTTTATCTTTTTTAAATTCAGATAAAGGATTTATAAAAAATTGTTTCAGCCTCGGAATGATGACCATGACAAAAGCTACAGCAATATAAGCCTCATAACGAAAATATGAACGGAAATCACCAAAAAATGAATGCAGTATAAATGTTAACGACAAGACAATCAACAAAAAATTATTTTGAACTAACTTATGGAAAGTAATTTTATTTTTAAAACTTCTATATAA
>SEBM01000317.1 GCA_004296145.1 Flavobacterium sp. | reverse complement strand
GCTCCGACGAGTGCTGCATTTTCAATGCTGTCCATTTTTTTCATGAAGAACAGGAAATCCTGTTTGATGGAAGTTTTAATCACATTATTTGTTTCTGTATCAAATTTCTTTTTAAATTCATTGTTCAGCATGCTTCTGTGCTGATTGTAATAGTTTTTTACCTGCCTGAATTCTTCCGTCTGCTGTGAAAAGCAAAAAGTAGAAATGAAAAAGAAAAGATAGAGAAATAATGATTTCAATATTGGATATTTATGTAAATGTACTTAAAAATGAATAAACAGGCTTACAATTCTTCCGAATAATTACCCAAAGAGGCTTGTAAATGAGTTCGGATTTCATCAACTAAAGTTTTAGGTTCTAATACGGTAACTTCTTTTCCGTATGAAAGAATTTCCTGCATAAAGTCGTAAGTAGGGTGGAGGAAGAACTCAAAATAGATCTCTTCTGGAGTTTCTCTAGTTTCTTTCTGTGATTGGTGGAGTGCGAAACTTCTTATGTATTCTCCCTGATGTCGGCTGCATTTTAACACAATTTTCTGAGGGTTTTGTTCGGTCAGATTCATTACGCCAAAAGCATTTTTAAAATGTTCTCTGAAATTAAATTTATATTTTTCCCTGAATTTATTTTTGGTCACATCCAAATAATTGATTCTGTCTAAACCAAATGATTTTAAGGCTTTATCTTTTGTATCGATTGCTATCAGATACCATCTGTCTTTAGATTCTTTCAAAGCTAGAGGATGAACTTTTCGGGAAGTCATCAGTTTGTTTTTGTAATTGTAATGCTCAAAAGTCACGACTCTTTTATTACGGATTGCAAAGAAAAGATCGTAAAAATGCTCAACTCCGGTCGGTTTTCTGCTTTCAAAAAATATAAAATCTGCAAAATCGGGATGTACGTTTAAGGCATTGCTTACCTGAAAAGATTCGAGAAGTTTTTGGTTGTACTCATCGACTTCCATCATCGGTCGGCTTTCGATATAATAACGGTTATCACCTTTCTTTTTGTTGTGAATGGAAAGATTAAAAAGATTTGAAATTTCTCGGATATCCCTTTGCAAAGTACGTATAGAGTAGCTTTTAATAGCTGCATCCTGAAATTCAAAAGAATTAAGGAGATATTCCTCCAACTGCGAATAGTTAGCGGGAGCGCTTTCTAATTTCTTGATGATGAGGGCATATCTTGTAAGGTAAAAATCTTTTTTCATTTGCTAATGTTTCTATTACAAATATATATGCTTAATGCGACAAAAGGTGTCGTGTTTTATTTTTGTGGATAAGTTTTTTGGAATTTATTTGTGTTCGTTTCTGATAAATTCGTCCAGGCAACTTATGACAATAAAACTTATGAAATATAATCCTTTGGCTTATGAAATATCATTATCTTTTGTAAAATACAATAAATAACGGTTAGATTTATTAAGATTAATCTTGTAAGTCCTCAATATCAGCATTATTAAAATTATGTTTTTGCAGTACAAGATTAACCTTTTCCGAGATAGCTAAAATATTTTCTTTTGTAATAAAAAAATCATCTTTAAATGACTCACCACCTACTTTTAACCAATAAAATTTGGGTAATTCTCTATTAGGATAAATATCTAAAAAAGTCTCAGACTTAGATACCGTAACGTCATTAAAACTAATTCCAGTGAATTTATTATTTTCTAAATCTTTCCGCAAACAGTCCGTTACTATGTAGCATGGGAAAGATTCCAAAATATCATCTCCTAACCATCCATCAAATTCATAATGAAGTTTTTTAACATAAGGAGGAAAAACTGAATTATCCAATTCTGTTTCTTCTCCTAAACTACCTGCGACTTCAGGTTCTATTAACTTGTACATAATATTATTTTAAAGGTGGTAAAAATTGTGACCCAAATTTTCGGTCTATAATTGTTGCTTGATCTAACAGTTGTTGTTTAGATGGATTGGAATTTTGTTTATAAAATCTATTCCCCTCGCTGCCGCACGAATCCTTTCGTGTGGTTCAATTATCTTACAAGCCAAACATTCTAAAAACCACTATATTGTCCAAAAGCCCTTTCTCATCAGAATAATCTACTTCACTGCTGTATCTGTAATCTTCCACACGAAAAACCAAACCTGCCTCTACTTGATTTTGATGTACATAATTTATTTTTTAGTTGATTACATGGTTGCTCCAAAGTTCAATAGGTTTATTATCATGCCTCCAAAATTGATATTGGTTTACATTGGAAGTTTTTGCACCTTCCTTAAGAAAGAAATCTAATAAAAATTCTTTTCTGCTTTATTTTGGATTTTCTTTAATCGCTTTTATAATGGCTTTGCTTGTAAATCTTTTTAAATCACCAATCAAAAGTTCAGGTTTCTGCCCGTCTATACTTCTAAAAACTAAATGTACATGACTTGACATGATGCACCACGAATGTATTTCTAATCCTTTATTCTTTTGGCAGAACCTTAAACTTTCTAAAAAGATGTCTATGTATTCATTTCGGATAAATACATCCAGCCAACCTACTACAGCAAAACTTATAAAATATAATCCTTAAGGATTGTGAAATTTGTAATTACGACTCATCAATGTATGTTTTTATAAAGATAAAAAATTATACAATCTTTGAGAATTAAGTTTTTAAAAGAAAAAGCCACACGATACAATCGTGCGGCAGCGGGGGGATATTTAGTTTGGAAGTTATTTTTGAAAATGTTTGAGTATTTTTATCCCATTCTTTACATTCATACTCTAGCATTTCTTCGCCTCCAGAAGTACCTTTTGCTTTTACATATAAAGAGATTTCAGTCTTGGGCCAAATACTTAAGTATGGGCAAACATAGTCGTTTATAGAAATTTCTTTTGCATCTTTTAATGATTTGCCATTTTTATCAGAATAGTAAATAAAGCTTTTTTGTGGAGAGGTGGTTAAACTATATCTGTCATAACCAAATTTTCCAAAGTATTGTGAGTCTTTATTACCTAGTTTATCATCAATATTTGTTTTTGAACGATAAAAAGTAACATCTCCTTCTAGTTTATATTTTGAATATTTTCTTCTGTCTGTTTTATAAACATCTACATTAGACACTCCAATCTTCGCAAGATTCCTAATATCTATATTTTTCATTTTGAATTTTTTAAGATTAAATTTTGAAAAAACAGCGGTGATATTTCACACCGCTGATTAAGGTTAGTTATTATCTAACAATTGTAGTAGGCAACGTTGTCGCTCCATCACTATGAGATAGTTGCACATCATTATCCAAAGAGAAGATTGTCTCAAACTCCAGTTCCTTAGGGTTTTCACAGTTCTTAGGATTGTCTTCAGGGAAGATTGGTAGCGGATGAAGTGGATCAACTGGTAATCCTGTAGAAGATGCCTGAAGAATCGTGAGCGTTGTAGGAACTCTCGTTATCCAGTATTTACCTTGCGGTTTTCCTGTCGGTTGTCTCATTTCGTCCACAATAGACATATACATTGGATCTCCGATCACAGGAACTGCTCCACCATTCCAGATAATCCCTGTTTCAAGGAAGAACTGTACGGCTGCTTCAAATCCCGGTTTTACGGTAACTTTTTGCATAAAAAGAGTCCGTCTCACAACTAGTGAAAACGGACTCTTTTTATGATTTTTCTCGACCTCCTGTCGGAGAATGATTTTCATACAGTCGATTCTGAACCCACATCATTGAGTTGTGAGACTAACTCAAATTTATTCATCAAAATATTCTTTTCCTTTTCTGTCTACCCAACCTTTTTTACCGTCTGGTGTTTCAAATCTGGCGAAAGCTCCGGTATAGGGTTCTAGTTTTTTATATTTCGGTTCAATGCCTATATTAGGATAGAAGGTTGATAATCCATCTTTTTCCAGGGATAAATAATTTTGATAGGGAATAATCCTTTTGTATTGAAATGTAATAATTTCTTTTCGTTTTTCAAAGTCCCAAACGCCATACTTTTTATTTACTTTAAGTATAATATAAGTATGTTTTAGAGGGGTGTAGAGCGTTTCTTCAGTATACGCGGGATACGGAATTTCTTCAAAATCATCTATACTGTTGTGATTATAAAATGATGAAATCTGTAAGCTTTTTTCATTGTTGACAAATCTGGCATCTTTTCCATTTTTAATGATCTCATAATCAATCATTCGAGGATACTTTTCTTTTCCAAAGTATTCTCTCCGATAATATTTTACAACATTATCAGTTATTGTGTAATTTTCCCAAGCTCTGTCATTCTTAATAAATAGATCTTTTTGGGATTCAATCTTCAATTTTGAAGCGTCAATTTGCTGCCCTTTGTAATTGAACGTTTTTATTTCATTCTTTTTAGTAATTATTTGAAATATATCCATTGGGATAAAATATTGATATGCTTTAATATTTTGATCTAAAAGTATTAAATTGTTATTATACAAATCAAATCCATTACTCTTTTTAGCTATTACTAAAAAAAGTGTGGAGACATTATCATAAATAGCAGGAACTACAATTTTACCGTTTATCCGAAGACCATATTTACCATTTTCTTCAAATTTTTCTGGAAGATTTTGAGCTTTTAAGCCCATAGTGGTCAATATACTAGCAAATAGAGTGATTATCAATTTATTTTTCATAATTACTATTCTATCAAACGAAGATAATTTTTTTTAACTCCAGTATCAATCATTTTTTCCATTGCCATTGATAAAAAGATTTATACTCAAACTTATTGTTTCTTGGTGCTGCTTCATTTCCATCTGCATCTCCATATTGGGAATAGTCTAGGAAGTTTTCTAAGGTTTCAGTTTGGGGAAGAATAATTCCGATTTGTTTTTCTTGGTGGGATTTTTTTGCTTGTAAGGCTGTAATCTCGTTCCTACGCTGTAATTTTCAGTATCATTGACCACTTTGTTTCAATTTTGATTGACCATACAGTTTCGGTTCGAAGTGACTATTGCTTTCTTAATGATACAAAGACTTTTCAGAAATCAACTTATTTTATAATTGG
>SEBM01001037.1 GCA_004296145.1 Flavobacterium sp. | reverse complement strand
GTGTGTACTCTGTGGTTAATTTTACCCTTAAAGTAGCGTTCTTTGCTCATTTTCTTTTCTTTCTTCGGTAAGAAAAATATTTTTACCACAGAGCATACAAAGGTTTTCACAGAGAAAAAATGAGATTTTAGTTTTTGCTAGCTAGCTCTGTGTGCTTAGTGTATTCTTTATGTACTCTGTGGTTAATTTTGCCCTTAAATTAGTGTTCTTTTGCGGTTAAAAATCTACTTCCCAAACAGCGTTTTATAAATTGAATACTTGTAATTATCTTCAATTGCGCTTGTTACAAAATATGGTGCTTCAAATAACTCCGTTAATTTTTTTCTGAGTTCTGCTAAAAATTCGGGCTTAATTTCTTCAAGAAAATCGCCTTTCAAAACCTGACGATTTGATTTAAACCAAACACCACCAAGTATTGGATCGTTCATAGTTTTTACAACGTACAAGTTAGGCTCTACGCAAGTTTTGCCCGAAAACTGCTCATAAGCGTAAGTATATAGTAAAGTTTGTACTAATGCTTTATTGATGTTTTTTCCATCCGAATTAAAAAGTTCAGTAACATCTTTAAAAGTAAGTTTGTCACTTCCGGTTTTGTAATCGATTATTTTGGTTATCCCATCTTTAACATCAACCCTGTCGATATATCCGAAAATTTTAACACTGGCATCTTTTCCATTTAATGGAAAACTAATTTCTGCTTCAACCTTTTGTTCCAAGCTAATAATATTGAAAGGTGTTTGAGAAATATCCTGATTTACAATAATATTAACATAAGCATCTACAATAGATAGAATAACCTTTTGCATGCCTTTATACTCCATCACTTTATCAGGATGGTTGAACATGACCGAGTTAAAAGCTTTTTCGATTAACGATGGAATCTGTTTCCTTTTCTCTTTAATCAGGTCGGCGGTAATTTCTGCTTTCATCAAATCCTGATAAAAATATTCCATCACCTTGTGCAAAATCGAACCAATTTCGTTTGCTTCTACCACCGCACTTACCTCTTTTGGTTC
>SEBM01000316.1 GCA_004296145.1 Flavobacterium sp. | reverse complement strand
GGCTTAAAATTTATAAGCAAAACTTGCCACAACATTTCTGGGCTTTTGTGGATTTACTGTAGACCATCCACCATTAAAATAATATTTATTACCAATGTTATTGACATTTAAAGCCACACGGATTTTATTTGAATTATAAAAAACAGAACCGTTGATTGTTGTATAATCAGGTAAAACAAACTTTCCTGTAACCTGACTGTCCAGAATAACATTTTCGCTTGCATAATTTCCTCCAAAACCAAGTCCGAAATTTTCTAAAGCACCTTCTTCAAATTTGTACGTTGCCCAAAGATTTACAAGATTTTTTGGTCCTGCCCAAAAAGGTCTTTTTCCGGTTTCCAGCCAACTATTAGCTTCATCTCCTTTTGTAATTTTGCTGTCGTTATAACTATAGCCGGCAACAATGCTTAATCCTTTTGCAAGGGTTGTATTTAAATCAAATTCAAAACCTCTGCTTTTTGCTGTACCGCCCTGCACACTGTTTAGGACACTTCCGGGAGCTGCAGTTACAAGGTTTTCTACTTCAATGTTGTAATAACTTACAGTTGCATTTAGTTTGTCAGACAGAAGATTTGTCTTTACTCCAAATTCTAATTGATTGGCTTTTTCAGGCTTAAAAGTTTTTGTTCCTGTTGGTTCCTCTGTAACTTGATCATAAACTACAGTTGGAGAAATGTTTCTGAAACCATTCATATAATTAGCAAAAACTGATACTTTGTCTATTATTGGCTGGTAAATTAAACCAAATTTTGGAGATAATGCCGTTTGATCATAATCATCTTCGTCAGTTGTTATATCTCCTTCAGTATCAAAATAATCAACACGTAAACTTGCCATTGCTAATAATGAAGGTGTAATATTTAAAATATCTGATGCATAAGCACTGTAAGTTGCTTCTTTTGAATTAAAGTTTGATACTCCGGCTCCTGCAAGAACACTGTCAACAGAACTACGGGTTGGATATCTTGGATCAGCTTCAATTCCGGTTTCGGGATCCACATAACTTACGTCTCCCTGTGGCGTTACATTATATAACCATGCATAACCTGTACCGCCAAATTTTGATTCTTTTGCATAATAATCAAGACCTGCTATTAAACGGTTACGCATGTTTCCGATTTTAAAATCACCAATAAAATTTTGTTGTAAATCTGTAGTGATAGTCTGCGATTGGTCTCTTGTAATGCTTAGTCCAAATTCGCCTAAACCATTTTGATTATCATATACATAAGAATAATAACCATTAGATTTTGAAGAACCTCTCGAAAAAGCAGTTTGTGAAGTCCATTCATCAGAGATTTTGTAATTCATTTGTGCCTGAAGATTAAACCTCGGATTTTTAATACTTAAATCATTACTGTAAAAAGAAAGATCTGTGTTATAATTCAGTTCAGCAAGATTGGCGAATTGCAATGGAGTTTCTCTTCCTAAAAACAACATTGGAGGCGTTGTTTTTTCTTCCTGCATAAATTCGGTATTAATAAGGAAAGACAATTTATCACTTACTTTATAAGAAAGAGTAGGAGCAACAAAAAAAGCAGTACGAAATCCTGAATCCTGAAAACTGTTTTCTGTCTGATAAGAAGTATTTATCCTGAACAAAATATCATTATTATCGTCTAAAGGAGTATTAAAATCGGCAGTAACTCTGTTAAGACCAAAACTTCCTGACGTATAAGAGAATTCACCTCCAAAACCGGAATAAGGTTTTTTGGTAACCGTATTTATAAGTCCGCCATAACAAACCAAACTACTTCCAAACAAAGTTCCTGAAGGTCCTTTAATAACTTCAATTCTTTCTATGTTTGCCGGATCAAGACTTCCGTTGGTCAAACCCGGTAATCCGTTTACAATATTAGCCTGAGCTTCAAATCCGCGCAAAGTATAATATGAACCGCCATCGCCGCCACGGCCCGTTGATTCCCATAATTTCTGAATCCCCGGTACATTTTTTAAGGCATCATCATAATTGGTTATAGCTTGTTCTTTCATTATTTCAGAAGAAACAACATTATAAACCTGAGGATTTTCGATGTTTTTCAGAGGCATTTTAGAAACATAAGTACTTTGTTTAGGGAAAGCTTTTCCTTTGTTATTGGTAATCACAACTTCTTTTAGCTGTTTATTAGAAACGGTCAGTTGCAACTGAAGTGTTGTCGTCTGATTTTCAGTAACCGTTATTTCCTGCGTAAGCGTTTCATAACCAACTAATGAAATTTGTAAAGTGTAGGTATTAGGTTTTACTCTGTTTAATTCAAACGCACCATATTCGTTAGATGTAGTTGAATATTTTGAGTTCTTTAAAACAAGGAAAACATCTTCAGCCTGTTCACCGTCAGATGTTGTGATAGTTCCTTTTACAGTTCCAAAACTTTGCTGTGCAAAAATTGGATTAACAGAAAATAATAGTAAGAAACAAACAAACAGAATTTGTTGAATTCTTTGTGAGAGGTAATTCATGATATTCTTTTTTTGATTAGATAGATTTGTTATTATTTAGAATGAATAAAAACAAGTCAAAAATAGAAATTATTATTATTTTTTATGGTATAATTTTAAAACTTTGAATGTTAAAAATGTTTTAGTTTATTTTACTTAAAAAAAAATCCTCATTCAGGTTATGAATAAGGATTTATAAAATCTATTTAATTTATTAGATTCTTACTGTCAGGTTAACTGCAAAATTAGATGTTGCCTGACCCATTCCGTATGAATCCCAATAATGTTTATCTGTTAGGTTATTCCATTTGACACCGATTCTCCAGCTTGGTCTGTCATAAAATAGAGTGGCATTGTAAACAGAATAAGAGGGACTGTAAAAACCTTCGTCTTCAAATTTGTATTGTTTGTCTACATAATTCCCTCCAAAACCAAGACCGAAGTATTTTAATGTATTTTGGAATTTATACGAAACCCAAAAGTTTACTGTATTTTTTGGTGCTCCGCTTACCTGATTGCCTTCAATCGCTGCATTATCAGATTTTATGATACGATTATCATTGTTAGCAAAACCTGCCATAATATTCAAGCCTGCAAATGGATTAGCAATTAATTCAAAATCAAAACCTTTACTTACTTGTTTTCCATCCTGAAAAGCATATCCGCCACTGTCAGTTCTCAAAGCATTATCAATTGTAATATTGTAATAACTAAGTGTAGTGCTCAGTTTTTTATCAAAGGCTTCAACTTTTACACCACCTTCGTACTGATTGGCATAAACTGGTTTTGCAATAAATAAAGTACCGTCCGGTTGTTGTGGGGATTGGGTATTTTGAAAACCATTCATATAATTTCCGAATAAAGAAACCTGATCTTTAACCAGTTCATATACCAAACCTAATTTTGGCGATAAAGCAGTCTGATTATAACCTTCCGATCCTTCCAGTTTTTTCTGTACATAATTATCCAGACGAAGGCTTAGCATAAGTGACAAACGATCTGTAAAACTAACAACATCTGATGCATATGCACTAAAAGTTTCTTCACTCGGCACGCCAAATGATTCAGGGGTTAGTCTGGCATCGACATCTGCTTTTCTAATCGGTTCAAAATCTTTTGTAACATCAATTACGTCTATTGCATTGGTAGTTGCATAATTAAAGCTTGCTTTTGTAAATCGATAATTGACGCCTACTAATAATTTATGCTTAAAATTACCTGTAGAAAACTCACCATTGATATTTTCCTGTAAATTGGTAAACTTATTACGAATTGGTCCAAAACGCGAAACCATTCTCTCAACTTCTGTTGGTGAATTCCATTTTGTATAATATTGGTAACTATAATCGACCTGTTCGTCTACTAAAGAGAAAACCGTAGTTGATTTCCAATTATCCGAAAATTTATATTCTGCCTGAGCAAAGATTTTTGGAGATGAAGTTTTTGCATCTGCATCATCTGCAAACAAACTGGTTTTGTAATCCAATTTTAAATCATTCGGAGTAGTTAGACCGGGAGCATACAAACGTCCGTAAGTTGGGCGCGTATTATTTGTGTTATAAATTTCGGTGTCAAGCGTAAAAGTTAATTTATCTGTAGCTTTATATAAAACGCTTGGAGCAAACAAAACCGTTTTATTAAATCCATAATTTAAAAAACTGTTTTCTGTATTTGCAGAAGCATTTAACCTGAATAATACTTTATTGTCCTGAGTCAATGGCATATTAAAATCGACTGCTATACGATTTAGTCCAAAACTTCCGCCAGTATAAGAGATTTCAGTTTTTTTAGTTTCAAAAGGTTTTTTGGTAACCAGATTTACAACACCTCCAAAAGAAGAAACAGAAGATCCAAACAAAGTTCCCGATGGCCCTTTTAATACTTCAATACGTTCCACATTATCAACAGAGATTGAGCTTCTTCCTGTTAGGGTCTCCATTCCGTTTCTTGCATTAACACCGGTACTAAAACCTCTAAAAGCGATTTCAAGTCCTCCCGACGGATAAATTTTGGTAACTACTCCAGGTGCATTTTGAACCGCACTTCGTATGTCAACTGAAATTTGTTCTTTCAAAAGTTCTTTGCTGACTACATTATAAACCTGCGGATTTTCTAGATTTTTTAATGGCATTCTGGCCACATAATCTGTTTTTTTTGTAATCATTTTATTGTTACTGATAATGACTTCCTGCAATTCTTTATTAGAAACTTTTAATTGTAGATTAAGTGTAGTCGTTTCATTTTCTGAAACAGTGATTTCTTTTTCCAGCGTTTCGTAACCCGTTAAAGAAACTTGTAGGGTATAAGTATTGACTTTAACTTTATTAAATTCAAATGCGCCATATTCATTTGCAGTTGTACCGTATTTTGAATTTTTTAGAATAACATTTACATCAGAGGCCGGTTTTCCGTCAGAAGTTGTAATTGTTCCTTTTACTTTTCCGTTGTTTTGCTGTGCTGATAAGGTAGAAATGGTAAAAAACAGTACGGCTGATAGAAATTTTAAGTGCTTAAATTTTTTAAAATCCATTGGTTTTAAAT
>SEBM01001036.1 GCA_004296145.1 Flavobacterium sp. | reverse complement strand
GCCAAATGTTTTTAATACTGTTCATTCTAAAAAATTAGTATATAAATACACAAATGGAAAAGTGACTGAAATAATTACAAGTTTTCCTAATATGTCTTATGATCCAAATGATGCTGATGATTATATTATAACATATTTAGAAAAGTTCTATTATGACGCGAACGATAATTTAATCAAAACTGAATATTTTGAGCAACATAATGGTCAAAATGAAGGAGAAAAAACTGTAAGGACATTTAGCAATTATGATAATTCTGTAAATCCTTTCAAAAAAATACAATTGTTAGACGAGTATTTTTATCGTTCAATTTCTAAGAATAATTTTAGAAAATATACTGAAACTACATCTTATAGCGATCAGGTAATACTCACACTTAACTGGGAGTTTAATTATGATGCTAATGGTAACATTTTACTTTAAAATTACAATAAAAAAAAGACAGCTATAAAAGCTGTCTTTCCCTTAATCTTTAAAACCAAAAAATTAACGACGAAAACCAGGGTTTTCGTTTACAGATTCGTCAAGTTTAACTGTTTTTGATTTCTTAGCTGCAACATTAATTTCATGTTTAACTACTTTGCCATTTTCATTAACTTCAAGCGTATAAGTTCCAGCTGGATAAGCTTCTAAACTTAACGTTTTTGAAATTTCTAATTTACTTGCAGCATTACCTGTGTACAATAAATTATTATTTAAATCGAAGATTGAAAATTTTGATGTTTCAACGGTGTTCAAAGTAAAGCTGATCATTTTTCCGTTTCCAGTTTTTATATACAAGATATAATCACCTTTTCCATCAATTGCATAAGTAAAAACAGTTGTTAAAAATACGGCTACAACTAAGCCCAATTTAGTAAATTTTGTCATGTTTTTTTAAAATTTTAGTTTTAATCGTGGATATTGCAAAACTACAAATACAAATTGAATTTAATGCAAAATAATCTGTTTTTTAAAGTTATAACTTATTGAATTAAAACTCTTTCTGTATTTTGTTTGAACTATGTACGCAATTACAG
>SEBM01001035.1 GCA_004296145.1 Flavobacterium sp. | reverse complement strand
CCTTGTTATAGTATTGTATAACAAGGGTTTTTATATTTTTAGAATGTGAAAAAAATATATTTTTTATATTTTTTCAACTCCATGCAACCATTTCGAATCGACAATCGTCTATGCTAATACAAGTCTGTTTCTAAAACCAAAAACCAAAGAAAACCAAAGCTTATTAATGAAAATTATTCGGTTACATCAGGAAGAAGCTAAAATCATAAAGCTGGCTGTCGAAAATAATCGACAGGCGCAGCAGCAGATTTATAGTCGGTTTTCTTCAAAAATGCTGAGTGTTTGCCGTCAATATATAAAAGACATTCAACTGGCAGAAGATGTAATGATTACGGCTTTTATGAAAGTGTTTACAAACCTGAACAAATTTGAACATAAAGGAAGTTTTGAAGGCTGGATTCGCAGAATTATGATAAACGAATGCATTTCCTATTTAAGAGTAAAGAAAAAGGTAAAATTTGCCGAAGACGAGTTTTTTGTTGAAGAAAGTTTTGATGCCATCGACAGTCAGTTTACGGTAGAGCAAATTCAGTTTTTGATAGATGCTTTGCCCGATGGATATAAGATGGTTTTCAATTTATACGCCATAGAAGGTTACAAACACAATGAAATTGCAAAGATGTTGGGAATAAATGAAGGGACATCAAAATCGCAATTATCGCACGCAAGAAAAATGCTGCAAACACAAATTAATACATTAAAAAAACAAGATAATGGAACCGAATAATTTTGAAAAGGATTTCCGTGATAAACTAAACCAACGCAAAATTGAGCCAAGCAACAAAGCCTGGGATCGATTAGACGCCATGTTGAGTGTTGCCGAAGAACAAAAACCAAAAAAAGAAAGCAAAAGGAAATGGTTTTTTGTGGCGGCGAGTATTGTTGGGTTTTTACTATTTAGCACGTTGTTTTTTAGTAAAAAAGGAGGTTTTGTAGAAAAACAAAGAGAAGATGTTGTTATTCAAAACAGTACTGAAAAGGATTCGATAGAAAAACAAAATCTGCAATTTATAGATTC
>SEBM01001034.1 GCA_004296145.1 Flavobacterium sp. | reverse complement strand
ATAAAATGTTCAACAAAATCCGCTTCGGCGGATTTTTTTATTTTAAAAACACTAATTTTGCAACTGATTTTTACACTAAATGACGAAATATTTAAAACTGCTTCGTGTAGAGCAATGGATTAAAAACCTCTTTGTTTTTATCCCGTTGTTTTTTTCCGGAAATATTACCAATCTTGACTTACTCACCAAAAGTATTTTTGCTTTTGTAATCTTTTCATTAGCAGCAAGTTCCATTTATATTATTAATGATTATTCTGATATAGAATCCGACAGAAAACATCCGGAAAAAAAGAATCGTCCCTTAGCAAGTGGAGCTGTTTCAAAATCTTCAGCCATTATAATACTTGCCCTTTGTATTTTATCGTGTATCGGTTTGATTTTTTACACGCAATATCACTTTAACCTTTCAGTTTTAAAATTAAAAATATTCTTACTGCAATTTAATCTGTGGAAATTAGCGACTATCATACTCGTCTATTTTGTGATGAATTTGGCATATACTTTTAAATTAAAACACGTTGCAATCGTCGATATCACCATTATTTCTATTGGTTTTGTTCTAAGGGTTCTAGCAGGCGGTTATGCAACAGGAATATTAATTTCTCAGTGGGCGATTTTATTAACATTTGTTTTAGCCTTAGTTTTAGCCATCGGAAAACGGCGTGGAGAATTAATTAATGCTCAGATTTCCGGTAAAACAAGAAAAGCTTTAGATGGTTACAATGTTCAGTTTGCCGATATTGCGCTTTCCATCAGTTGTACGTTAGCGATTGTTTGTTATTTAATGTTTACACTCTCGCCGGAAGTTCAGCACCGATTCCATTCCCGCGTTTTTTATACCGTAATTTTTGTTGTATTTGCATTTTTAAGATATTTACAGCAGACTTTGGTGTACAATAAAACAGAATCTCCCACGAAAATTATTTACAAAGACCGATACATTCAGGTAACGATGTTGCTTTGGATTACCGCATTTTTACTTCAAATTTATTTCAAATAATGACACCTAATTTTATAC
>SEBM01001033.1 GCA_004296145.1 Flavobacterium sp. | reverse complement strand
TTCCAACTTAATTCAATTCTATTTCTGCAGAAGTTCCGCGATTTTGATAACCACTTTTTTCGAAAACGATAATCCACCTTGCAGAGTCTGCATACAAATGAATTCTGCTTCCTGCTGTCTCGCAGTAACCATGTTCAAGGTCAAGAAAAAAGTTATATTTAATATCCCCAGGTTGTCCTGTTGGATAGTATTTACTTGGTATTCCATTAAATGCCAAGTCCAACTGTTCTAATATTTCAGTCTCATTAAACGTCATTCTTTTTTTATCAATTAGTTTATTTACTGTTCCCGAACAAAAGATTACAAGCAATATTATTATCGGAAGTCTTCTCATTTTGGCTTGACGATGTTGCGGTTAAGATAAAATTACTAAAAGATCTGCAAGGAGAGTGATGAATTACCCACCAATTTTGCGAAACCATTGTTAAGTGCAGTTTATTTAACTTTAATATTTTCAAAAGTAATCATTATCCCGTCTCCATAGGTTCTGGGATAAAATTCTACAAATTCAATTGGTCTGATAACTTTTCTTTCTGCGGCTCTAATTATTTTTTTATTCTTTATAGCTCGGAGGTAGGGTTGTCCGATATCTGTGTATTCATCAAAATCGTCGTTCTTTTTGTTTTTCCTCCAAAGGTTTCTTAATTCCAAAATATTATCATAATAACCAAATTTCAACTTAGCCCCATAATTATATTGCTTCTTCATAATTGTAGCTGTTTCGATATTAACACTATCCCACTCTAGAACAAACTTTGCCGAGTCTGGAAGTTTTGAGAACAAAAATCTATCATCGTCAACCTTATCTGGATAAGATTTATTCTCGCCATCGAGAATATAAAATTTTACATTCTTGGGTATTTGAATTTCTTTTTGATTAATTTCAAGTTTAACTGAAAAATATGGAGGTCGATTATAGAAAACTTTTTCGAGACTGTCCCTTAATTTTCTATCATTAATTTCGTTTATAAATTTAGTTTTTGATAAGGAATCTGCTTGTTGTGCATCGCAACTGAAG
>SEBM01001032.1 GCA_004296145.1 Flavobacterium sp. | reverse complement strand
CCCATTTCTATTGATAAATAATTTAAAAAGACTGTCCTGAATTTATCATAATAGAAAATACTTTGTATTTCTTTGCTAAGTTAACGCCTTTGTATAACTTAAAAACGGTCAAAATTTCTAATTCTTGTTTGACTTTGCGTTAAATCAAGAATTATGACGAATTACGGATATACATATAATTTAATCATCGAACTCAGTTCATACCTTTTTTCGCAGAAAAAGAACCGCTGCGATAATTAATTTTTTTTTCCGGAAGTTTTCATTGTACTAATTGTTTAAATTTTACTGGTACAAAGCTCGATTTTCAAACTTCTATTCTACTGAACATTTGCTAAAAAATGAAAACATCAGATACTTTTTCGCAACCTGCTTAGATGTTGTGGCGAAATACCCAGATAAGAGGCCAGATATTGCAAAGGAACCTGTTGAATGAGAACCGCATTATTTTTTAATAAAAACCTGTACCGTTCTTCTGCAGAATTGTTTAGAAAAAGAGAAATTCTTTTTTCCATAATGATAGCCAGATTTTCCGCTGCCAATCTTCCGAATTCCTGAGCGGCAGGAATTTTTTTATAGAGCAATTCCAAATCCTGTTTATTGATGACGAAAAGCTCACTGGGCAAAATTGCCTGTATATTTTCAGTTGAAGAGTTTTGGGTCGTAAAACTGGAAAAAGACGTCACAAATTCTGTGGGGAGAGAAAAGTAACACGTAGTTTCCTCACCTTTATCGTTAGGATAAAAGATACGCAGCAATCCTGTATTTATAAATGCTATCTGATCACAGCGTTTCCCGATTTCCAAAAAATATTCGCCCTTTTCCAATTTTGTAGGATTAAAAAGCGAGAGCATAAAATCAAGATCTTCATCTGAAATTGAAATTGTGTTTTTTATTGTTTTTCGAAGTAAAGTATTCATAAGATTGTTCAAAGTTAATTATTATTTTTAATCTTAATCTTAATCATGATTTTGTTGATGTCCTGAATTTGAATAATTCCTTATCACAGTTTTAGATATTTG
>SEBM01001031.1 GCA_004296145.1 Flavobacterium sp. | reverse complement strand
GCATTTTTGATTTGACATTTTCATTCTGTTTTCTGAAATTTTATCGTAAATCTTATCTCTGAAAAAAGAAGGAAATATTTTTCCAATTGCTGAAAATTTATAAATTCCTCCGAGTAGATTTGCTATTTTTAAAACTGCCTTAGATTTTGTAAGATAGTAGTTTTTGGGTTTCCAAAGATATAGCGTGTTGAATTGTTTTGTTTTCAGACCTCTTTCAGAAAGGAATTTTTGTCCAAATTCAGATTGCAGAGAAGCATACATAAACTGGTCATTTTTGTCCCTTTCCAAAATCCATTGAACCCAAAAATTGCAAACACCGCATTCACCGTCAAAAAATACGATATGTTTGTCACTCCATTCTTCCTCTATCATATTTTCTATTGATTTTTTATTTTTGTATCTTCTATTTGTTGCTTAAAATAAGTAACAAGTTCCTTTCTATGTTGATCCGTCAGTTTAGCATCTTGATGTCCTATATAATATGATTCCAGCGGCATTTCTTTCTTTTCAATCATCTCAATACATTCTTCCATTTTGTGTATTTGTCTTTTAGGCTCATACATTGCGAATGTGGAGAAATTTAATTCCTTCCTTCCTTCATTGATGTGATTTTTTAAAAACCACGATGATGGTGCAATTCCAGAATACCAAGGATATTTCGTTTCGTTAGAATGGCAATCGTAACATGATGTGTTGATAATCTTTGCGATGTTTTCCGGAGTGTTTTTGATTCTTACAAAATCCATTCCTTTATTTACCGGCGGATTTGTCTTGTCAATTGGGAAAAACTGAATAATAACAAATGCAACCAAAAAGATAATAAGTATTTTCTTCATAAATCGAAATTTTAAAAGACATTTAATTAAATCATAACTCATGCCCAAAGTTTAAATTTAGAAAAAAATAATGACTAGTCAATTGTAGATTAACGATTTAGAATAAATGAATTTATATATTAAATAATAAAAACCTATCTTTGCAAAAAAATTGGGCTCCAATAGTTGGAGTAACCCATTGAT
>SEBM01000315.1 GCA_004296145.1 Flavobacterium sp. | reverse complement strand
GTCGCGCTTAAACAATATTTTTCTGCAGAAGAAATCCAGTTTATGAAAAGAATAATTAATAACTAGTTCTAATGCCTCAGAACCAATATTTTGATTTCTGTTTTCTTTATTCTGAATAACAATTCCAACACCTGCTCTGTTATTTTTTGGATCAAAATCAAATAAATCAATCAATCCGACGGCAGGAAAATCTTCATCCTGACAAATAGCCAGACGTAATTGTTTTGCTTCGTAAATATCCTGCTGTGCATTTTCAAGATACTGACGAATCAAAAATCTGCTGTATGGTGTTTGTGTGTTACTAACTTCCCAAATGCTTTGGTCATTTTCCATCACATATACAAACTCCAGATCGTTTGGTTCTAATGCACGTAAATAAACAGAATCACCTTTGAGAGTTATCATTTTTTAATTTTAGATTGTTGATTTTAGATTTTAAATTGGTACTGAAATTAAATCTCTATTGTTCCTTTAAAAACAAATTTTGCAGGACCAGTCAGAAAAACGTTTGAAAAATGTTCTCCCAATTTTTTAAAAGACACAACTAGTTTTCCTCCTTCGACATTTAAGTTTATTGACGTTTTATCAGTCTGACCAATTGCGTTCATAGCAATTGCAACGGCTGTTGCGCCAGTTCCGCAGGCCAGAGTCTCATCTTCTACACCTCTTTCATACGTACGAAGTGAAAAAGTATCATCATCTATTTTTTTTACAAAATTGACATTGCTTCCTTTTTCTCCATATAATTCTCCATAACGAATTGCTGCGCCGTTTTCTTTTACATTATAATGTTCCAAATCATCAACAATTTGTACATGATGTGGAGAACCTGTATCTAAAAAAGTATAAGAATCCTTCTTTTGGACTTCTTCAACATCTATCATTTGCAAAGAAATAATAGCATCATCTCCAACAGATGCATGATGCAAACCATCTGTTGCAATAAAAGTTGTTTTATCTTCAATAACACCCAGCTGATTTGCAAAAGCGACAAGGCAACGACCGCCGTTTCCGCACATCGAACTTTGGTTTCCGTCTGAATTATAATAAACCATTCTAAAATCTGTTTCGGAGTCATTTTCTAGTAAAATAAGTCCGTCAGCACCGATACCAAATCGTCTGTCACACAGGCGTTCAATCAGTTTTATATTGTCTTTTGGAAAAAATTGAGAACGATTATCTATCATCACAAAATCATTTCCTGTTCCTTGATATTTATAAAATTCTACTTGCATTTTTTATCTGTTAGAAGTACAAAAGTACGAACTATTAATTAATGAAATGTTAATCATTGTTAAAGAGCGTTAAACCATTTTTCTACATACTTTTTTTAAATAATTTTACGTTAAATAACTTAAATATAAATTCTAATTATGAAAAGATTTTCAGCCTTATTTTTAGTGTCGTTATTAAGCGGCGCTATTACCCTTGGTGCTTACAAGTTATTATTTGAAAGCAACAATTCTTATTTTGGAAAAGGAAATTCTGTTGTTACTCTTGCTCCTTCATTTGGAAAAAATGTTGGATTAGCTGCTGAAACTGTTGATTTTACTGAAGCAGCAGATAAAACGATTCATACTGTTGTACACGTTAAAAATGTGTCGCGACGAACTGTCAGTAATCCGATGATGGAATTTTTCTATGGTTACGGCGGACAGCAGCAACAAGAACAGGTTGGTACCGGATCCGGTGTTATTATTTCTGAAGACGGATATATAGTTACCAATAATCACGTGATTAAAGATGCTTCTGAAATTGAAATTACTTTGAACAATAAGAAATCTTATACAGCGAAACTTATTGGTACAGATTCTAAAATGGATATTGCGCTTTTAAAAATCAATGCTGACGAAAAACTTCCTTATACTGCTTTTGCAAATTCAGATTCTGTAAAAATCGGAGAATGGGTTTTGGCAGTTGGAAATCCTTATAACTTAACATCTACGGTTACTGCCGGTATAGTTTCGGCGAAAGCCAGAAATTTAGATACTAACGGAATTCAGTCATTCATTCAGACAGATGCTGCAGTAAATCCGGGAAACAGCGGTGGTGCTTTGGTAAACACAAGAGGAGAATTAATAGGGATCAATACTATGATTTCATCAATGACAGGTTCTTATGTTGGATATTCGTTTGCGGTTCCTTCAAATATCGCCAGAAAAATCATTGAAGATATTATGGAATTTGGAAATGTTCAGAGAGGTATTTTGGGTGTTGAAGGCGGAGAATTGAACAGTACAGCTTCAAAAGAACTTGGAATTACTCAAACACAAGGTTTCTATATTAATAAAGTTTCTAAAAATTCCGGAGCCGAAAAAGCGGGTCTTGCAAAAGGAGATATTATTGTGAAACTGGATGAGCAAAATATTTCAACTTATGCTGATCTTTCAGGTTATATCAATACAAAACGTCCTAATGATGTTGTAAAAGTAACTTATATGAAAGATGGAAAAACAAAAACAGTTCCTGTTACTTTAAGCAAAAACGAATTTTTCAGTACAGAATTCAAAGGAATCGAATTAGAAAATATTGATGCTGCCGATAAGAAAAAATTCAGAATTGATTATGGTGTGAAGATTAAAAATATTACCAATGAAAATTTGATGCAGTATCAAAATGAATTACAAGGCAATATTATTTTAAGTATTGATAATATTAAAGCAACAAATGTTGAAACTGTTTCTAAACTTCTAAATAAAAAAGACGAAGGACAAAGTATCCGAATTGAAATGATAAATAAAAACGGAGAAATCTTTAGGATTATTATTTAAGTCACAGTTTTGTAGTCACAGTATTCAGTCACAGTATTCAGTCGCAGTTTTCGGTGTTAGTCTTAAGATAAAACTGTAAACTTAGACTGCGACTGAAAACTAATAAAAAGCCATCTTATAAATTAAGGTGGCTTTTTTATTTTTCAAAAATAAATGTCAAAATAGCTTACGAAATCGATTGAAATAGATACTTTTGCGCAAAATTTTAAAATAGTGAGCATTTTATTTTTTCAATTTATCAATTATGACTAAAAAATCTTTGTACCAAAAAGAGGTATCCTTACAAGTCGACCGAAGAAGAGCCGGAGTCGAATTAATTAAAATTATTAGTGATTTATGGTATGACAAATCCATCGAAATGGTATTATTTAAAAACCAATTACTGGATAAAAATGTCAGCGATATAATTAACCTGCATCAATATGCAGGTGAATTTGTTGGAAAACCAATCACAATTTTTGATTCTGTAGAAATAGCTCAGGTTGTTTTATCATTAGATCTTCCTCCTGCTAAATTAGATTTAGGAAAACTTACCTACGAATATAGACTGGAAGATGAAAAATATCCTGATGCCAGATATTTTGTTCTCGATAAATTAAAAAAAGCAAAATCATCAGAGGAAATTCAGCCAAAAGATGTTGTCTTGTATGGTTTTGGAAGAATCGGTCGTTTATTAGCCCGAGAATTAATGTCTAAAACCGGAAAGGGAAATCAGTTGCGACTAAGAGCAATTGTAACGAGAGATTCTAATGATGCAAACAGTTTAGAAAAAAGAGCTTCTTTATTACGATACGATTCCATTCATGGTGATTTTCAAGGATCTGTAATTGCTGATGCTAAAAATAATGCTTTAATTATTAATGGAACTACTGTTCATATAATTACAGCAAATTCACCAGAAGAAATTGATTATACCCAATATGGCATTAATGATGCTTTAGTTATTGATAATACAGGGGCATTTACTACAGAGGCAGCCTTAAAAAGACATTTAACTTCTAAAGGTGTTAGTAAAGTTTTATTAACTGCTCCCGGAAAAGGAGTTCCAAATATCGTACATGGTGTAAACCATAATGAATACAATCCTGATCAAAATGATATTTTTTCAGCTGCATCGTGTACTACAAATGCAATTACACCTGTTTTAAAAGTTATAGAAGATACATTAGGAGTTTCAAAAGGACATTTAGAAACTATTCATGCTTACACCAACGATCAGAATCTGGTTGATAATATGCACAAAAAATATCGTCGTGGCAGAGCTGCAGCGTTAAATATGGTCATTACTGAAACCGGTGCAGGAAGTGCTGTAGCAAAAGCGTTGCCATCCTTGGAAGGAAAATTAACTTCAAATGCAATTAGAGTTCCTGTTCCAAATGGTTCGCTGGTTGTATTAAATTTAGAAGTAAAAAAAGCTACGACAATAGCAGCTATCAATAAAATAATGAAAAAGTATGCCTTAGAAGGCGAATTGGTAGAACAGATAAAATATTCTTTAAACAACGAATTAGTTTCTTCTGATATTATTGGTACTTCTGCCCCATCAATTTATGACAGCAATGCAACTATTGTCTCTAAAGATGGTAAAAATATAGTGCTCTATATTTGGTATGATAACGAATTCGGTTATAGCCATCAGGTAATTCGTTTAGCCAAATATATTGCTAAAGTAAGACGTTTTACGTATTATTAATTAAAGCGTAAATTATCTTTTAAAACCTATCAGAAATTCCTGGTGGGTTTTTCATTTGTGTTTAAATTGGTAAAACGGTTGTGCTCTTTACTTCTGAAATAACAAAAACAGTATTTATCTGGGAAACTTCAGGCAAAATTGATAGCTTTTGTTGATGAAAATAATGATAGCTTTCCATATCCGGAATTATAATTTTAAGCATATAGTCAAAACTACCCGAAACATAGTTACATTCTACAACTTCCGGTAAGTTAAGAATGGATTGATTAAACCCTTCTGAAGTATCATATGTTTGTTTTGTGAGTGTGACCTGACAATAAACAGTCAAATTATTACCTAACTTTTTTTTGTTCAAAATAGAAACATATTTTTCAATAACTCCCTCTTTCTCAAGACGTTTAACTCGATCATGAACAGGAGTTAATGATAAATTTATCTTATTTGCAATGTCTTTTAGTGTATAATGAGCATCCACTTGTAAAAGACGTAGGATTTTTTTGTCAATTTCATCTAAAGCCATAACGAAAACGT
>SEBM01000314.1 GCA_004296145.1 Flavobacterium sp. | reverse complement strand
TCAACTCTATTTTTTATAGGGGTGTCAATTCATTTTATACTTTTATCAAAAAATTTAAAACTAAATAACTATGCGAAAAATTATTTTAAGTGTGATTCTTATCACGATTTTAGTACTAACCTTCATTTCTAATTTTATCCTATCAGATAACCCGATCCCTGCCGAAGCTGTAAAGGTTGACACAGGAGATACTGCATGGATGATCGTTGCAACTGCTTTTGTATTACTTATGACCCCTGGTTTAGGATTTTTCTACGGAGGTATGGTAGGCAAGAAAAACGTAATTAGTACTATGCTTCAGAGTTTTATGGCAATGGTAATTGTTACTATTCTATGGACAGTTGTTGCTTTTGGATTAGCTTTTGGACCTTCAATTGGAGGAATTATTGGAGATCCGTCTCATAATTTATTTTTTGAAGGCGTTGGTACCAATACTGCATGGAGTCTTGCTCCAACAATTCCTTTTATGTTATTCGCATTGTTTCAGGCAAAATTCGCCATCATTACACCCGCATTGATTACAGGTGCTTTTGCAGAACGTGTACGTTTCTGGGCTTATTTATTGTTCATGGTTTTATTCATTATAATTATATATGCGCCATTGGCTCACATGACGTGGCATCCTGATGGAGTTTTCTTCAAAATGGGAGTTTTAGATTTTGCCGGAGGAACAGTAGTACACATGAGTGCTGGTTGGGCTGCATTGGCTGGAGCTATCTTCTTAGGAAAAAGAAAAATTCAGAAAGTTAATCCTGCAAGAATCACTTATGTATTATTAGGTACAGGTTTACTTTGGTTCGGATGGTTTGGTTTTAACGCAGGTTCTGCATTAGGAGCAAACGGATTGGCTGTACAGGCATTAGGAACTACAACTGTTGCTGCCGCTGCTGCTGCAATGGCATGGGTTTTCCTTGATAAAATTTTAGGTCACAAATTATCTGCTCTTGGAGCTTGTATCGGAGCTGTTGTTGGTCTTGTTGCTATTACTCCTGCTGCAGGTTTTGTAAGCATCCCTCACGCAATTTTTATTGGAGCTTTTTCTGCAATTGTAAGTAACATTGTAGTTAGCAAATTCCCTAAGGGTAAAATTGATGATGCGCTTGACGTTTTTGCCTGTCACGGTGTTGGTGGTATGGTAGGAATGTTATTAACAGGTGTTTTTGCATCAAAAGCTATTAATCCTGCTGTTGGTGACAATCAAGGTTTAATTTTCGGAACTCCTACATTGTTCATCAATCAATTAACTGCTATGGTAGTGGTTTCTATCTTTGCTTTTGTTGGTTCTTATATCTTATTCTTTGTTGTAAATAAAATTACTCCTCTAAGAGTTTCTGAAGAAAAAGAAGAATTAGGATTAGACATTTCTCAACACGGAGAATACCTATAACATTAATCCCCAATCTTATTCTTGATAAAAAAAGCACTCTAAATCAAATTTAGAGTGCTTTTTGTTTTTGAATTAATTCCCCAACCTTTTGTTATTTTAGATTTCAGATTGCAGATTTTAGATTTTACTCACTCTACGAAAACTTTGTTTTAATTTTCGATTCATGAAACCTGAAACTTGAAATCTGAAACCAAAAATTATTTAAAATTCGCAATTCCTTCTTTCAGCCATTGCAAATACTCTTCTACTCCAACATAACTAATTGTAGGTTTTGAAGTGTGAAGATTTTTACCTTCTAAATCTGTTATAATATACAAAGGCTGTGTATTTGTCTTGTATTTAGAAATCATAAATTCTGTCCACTTATCACCAATCGTAATAATTTCATCTCCAGCAGCAGTTGTATATTGTTCGCTTTTTGGTAAATCCCTTTTATCATCAACATACAGCGAAATCAAAACAACATCATTTTTTAATATTGGTAAAATACTCGGATCAGACCAAACATTGTTTTCCATTTTACGACAATTTACACACGCGTAACCTGTAAAATCAAGCATAATTGGCTTCTTTATTTCTTTCGCGTAAGCTAAACCATCTTCATAATCGTGAAAAACCATAATTCCGTGCGGGCCTAATTCTGCTCCTTCAGGCAGACCTTTAATTTTTTCAGCAGAAGCTCCTGAATTTCCCGAACCTCCTACTCCAAAAGGGCTTTCGCTATATTGCGGTGGCGGCGGAAATGCACTGATTAATTTTAATGGCGCTCCCCAGAGTCCCGGAATTAAATACACTGTAAATACTAACGTAATTAATCCTAAATACAATCTTCCAACAGAAATACGATCTGTCGGGCTGTCGTGTGGCAAAGTGATTTTTCCAAATAAATACAGAGCTAAAGCTGCAAAAACTGCAATCCAGATCGCTATAAAAACTTCTCTTTCTAAGAAATGTAATTGCAGAACCAAATCTGCATTTGATAAAAATTTAAATGCAAAAGCCAGTTCTAAGAATCCTAAAACAACTTTTACAGTATTTAACCATCCACCTGATTTTGGTAATGAATTTAACCAGCCTGGGAACATGGCGAAAAGCATAAATGGTAGTGATAAGGCTAATGAGAAACCAAACATTCCAACAATTGGCCCGACAACTCCATTGGTTGCAGCTTCTACTAAAAGTGAACCAACAATTGGTCCGGTACATGAAAATGAAACAATAGCCAAAGCTAAAGCCATAAATAATATTCCAATTATTCCTCCTTTATCTGCCTGCTGATCTACTTTGTTTACCCATGAATTTGGAAGCATTATCTCAAAACCTCCCAAGAAAGATGTTGCAAAAATGATTAATAAAACAAAGAATCCTAAGTTAAACCAAACATTTGTGGCTAATGAATTTAAGGCATCGGCGCCAAATATCCATGAAACTAAAAATCCAAGTAAAACATAAATTACAATAATTGAAACCCCATATATAATGGCATTTCTAATTCCCGCAGCTCTGGTTTTACTTTGTTTGGTAAAAAAACTTACTGTCATCGGAATCATTGGAAAAACACAAGGCGTTAGCAATGCAGTAAATCCAAATAAAAATGCTACTAAAAACACAGACCATAAACTTCTTTGTGGAGCCGGGGCCGGCATTTCTTCTTTTGCAGATTTTTGAGCAACTTCAGTTTTTGTTTTTTCTATTGATGGAGTAATAACTGCTTTTTCTGTAGTATCAACAGCCAAACCAGTAACTTTAGTTTCATCCAGTTTTGCTTCTGAAATGGTAGGAACAGCAACCATATTGAATGATGCCGGAATTACGATTGAGAATTTTTTATTAGAATTGATGCAAACTTCTTTACAAACCTGAAAATCAAAATCAACATCAACCGTTTTTAAGTTCGGGTTTGTAATTATGATTTCCTGTTCGATATGCGCTTTTCCTTCAAAGAAAGTTTCATTAACGCCAAAAACATCATTAAAAGCTGTTCTGGTTTTTCCTTCTTTGGCTTTGCCTACTAAATTATAATTCCCTTTTTGGTTTTTAAACACAATTTCTAACGGAAGCGGCCCTCCGTCTGGTGTAAATTGCGAATACATATGCCAGTCTTTTTCAATCGTTCCATCAAAAACCAGAACAGCATTGCTTCCTGATTTCTTTGCAATTTTTGCGGTCCATTTTACAGGCTCTAATATCTGGGCGTTACTTTTTGCAAAAGCAAAAATGAAAAACAACAAAAACAGAATGGTTTTATTCCAAACATTTTTTGCTGTCGTTTGACGGGTTTGATTAAAGTTCATTATTGTAGTTCTATTTTGAGTATTTTATTAGTGGTATTTTCAATTTTAAATCGTTCATCCTGACGAATTCCGACAACCCAAACAATCTGATTATCAGAGCACAAAATCCATGTTTTTTCTTTTTCAATCAGGGATAATTTCTCGTCTTTAAAAAGCTTACTTACTTTTTTAGACTTTCCCTGCATTCCAAAAGGATGAAAAACATCTCCTTCATTCCATTTACGTAAAATCAAAGGAAAACGGATTTTTTCGGCGTCCACAAAGATAGACTTATTTGAATCTATTGTAATGTCATCTACCTGACAAAGCTTCAATTTTAAGGGAAAATTAACGTCTGTCTCACTTTCGCTAATTTCATATTCCTGATCTTCATTCGTTTCAGAAATTGGGCTCAAAATTAAAGTTTCTCTGTTTTTTAATAATCGAAAATCTTCTGCAAAAACCTGTTTCCCTGATTGTCCGTCAACTAAATCGTAAATATCATTCCAGGCAAGAAATCCAAATTCATTCAGCCATTGGTACAAATACGATTTATAATTGGGTAACTTTTTAAGCTGGTTTAAATCAAAGTGAATATCATCTCCGGCTTCTTTTGCTACTTGCTGATAAATCATTATCGAAGCATCTTCTACCATTTCATGCGATTCCTGCAAATAAGATTGTGTTTTCTGAAAAGCATTCAAAAAATTAGGATTGATCTCTTTTAAAATCGGAACCAAATCATGACGGATTTTATTCCGCAGGTATTTGTTTGATGCGTTACTGCTGTCTTCGCGCCATTCAATATTATTTTCTTCGGCATATTTTAAAATTTCATCTCTGGAAAAAGGTAAAAGCGGACGGATAATTTTATCGTTTTGCTCCGGAATTCCCGTTAAACCTTCAAGTCCTGTGCCTCTTGTCATATTAATTATGAAAGTTTCAAGATTGTCATCAGCATGATGCGCTGTTAGTATATAATCGAAGTTTTGAGTTTCTAATAACTCATAAAACCAATTGTAACGCAATTCGCGCGCTGCCACCTGTGTCGAAAGTTTATAATCTTTTGCGAAAGCTTCGGTATCAAATTGTGTTGTGAAAATCGGAATATTATTCTGATCACAATAGTTTTGAATAAAATCCTGGTCGCCAAAACTTTCTAATCCGCGAAGCTGAAAGTTACAATGCAAAACAGCGATTTCATACGGCAATTGCTTTAATAAATGCAGCAAAACCATACTGTCTAAGCCTCCGCTTACAGCAAGAAAGAGTTTTTTCTCTGCTAAAAAAGGAAATCGGGTAATTATATGATTTTGGAATTTTGAAAGCATTTTATAAAAG
>SEBM01001030.1 GCA_004296145.1 Flavobacterium sp. | reverse complement strand
GAGTAGATAATATTAAAATAAACTACACAAAGCTTGATTTAAATTGCTAACAAAAACGAAACCCTCTTGATGTAACATTTCGTTTACAAAAAGAGGGTCTTAAATATCGTATAATTTTTAACCTTTAAACAATAGTTACCGTAACACCTAAAGCTTCCAGGTGATTTATAATTTGTTGTGAAACGCCTTTATCTGTTATGATATGATCAATATCTTCCAAACCACATATTTTTCCAAAGCCTCTTTTTCCAAATTTTGTAGAATCTGCTAGAACCACTGTTTTTTGGGCAACATTAATCATTTTCTTATTCAAATGTGCTTCCATAGCATTTGTTGTAGTCAATCCATAGTCCAAATCAATTCCATCCACGCCCAAGAAAAGGGTGTTGAAATAGAAATCTTGTAGCACCTGTTCTGCATAAGCGCCCATAACAGAAGATGAACTTTTACGTAACAAACCACCTAATTGAATTACTTCTACCGCAGGTTCACTCATCAATTCTAACGCGATATTTAGCGCAGAAGTAACTACAGTTAAATTTAATCCTGATGGTATGTTTCTTGCAAAGTACAAGAGTGTAGTACCAGACGCAACTACAATAGAATCATTCTCTTTTAATAATTTAGCTGCAGACGCCCCTATTTTATTCTTTTCTGTCGACTGGATTTTCTCCTTTTCATTTACTGGTCGATCAACTGTATAAGGATTATTAACTGTTGCTCCGCCATGCGTTCTAAACAATAAGTTCTTCTCTTCCAGCAGTTTTAAATCTTTTCTGATCGTTACAGAAGAAACCTTAAGCTCTTTACAAAGCTCTACAACATTTATATATTGGTCCTTTTGTATCCTATTAAGTATAAATTGATGCCTCTCGGCTAAGTTCATCATCATAGTCTCTATAATCTGGTTCTGCAAAATAATAAATTAAACAAAAACTTATTCGATTTATGTCAAATTAATATTTTTTTTTCATTTCATTTTATTATTTCGAAATGTATTACTTATACTTGCTTATTGTTTC